>CACYAW010000101.1 GCA_902772455.1 uncultured Bacteroidales bacterium | reverse complement strand
GTCAAACTGCAGGATCTTGAGCCTGAACTTGGGCTTGAGGGTGATGCGCAGCACCTCGGCCTCGCCGTTGGGATTGGCCGTGAACCACACGACCTTGCTCCCCGGCTTGCCCATGGTGATGTCATACTCCTTGTCGCGGGTGATGCCCGTGACGGCAAAGCGTTTCATGTAGGTGGTGCCGCCGCGGCCGTCCTGGTACAATACATTATATATAGTGCGGTCGTCACCCTTCTTGAACACGTTCAGGTACAGGATGTTCTTGCCCACGTAGATCTTTTCGGCCACCTTGGTGACCTTGAACTTGCCGTCCTTGTAGAAGATGATGATGTCGTCGATGTCCGAGCAGTTGCACACAAATTCGTCCTTCTTCAGGCCCGTGCCGATAAAGCCGTCGGCGCGGTTGATGTAGAGCTTCTGGTTGGCCTCGGCGACCTTGCTGGCCACGATGGTGTCAAACTCGCGGATAACCGTGCGGCGCGGGTACTTGGCGCCGTATTTGGTCTTCAGGCCCTCAAACCACTCGATGGTGTGCTCGGTGAGGTGGGCCAGCTTGTAGTCGATGTCCTCGACGCGCTCCTTCAGGCGCGCGATGTTCTCTTCGGCCTTGTCGCTGTTGTACTTGATGATGCGCTTCATCGGAATCTCCAGCAGGCGCAGCAGGTCGTCCTGGGTGATCTCGCGGTAGAACAGGGGTTTGAAGGGCTTCAGGCGCTTGTCGATGTGCTTGAGGGCACGCTCCTGGTCCTTGGCGTTCTCAAATTCCTTGTCCTTGTAGATGCGCTCCTCGATGAAGATTTTCTCCAGCGACACGTTATGCAGCATCTCCATGGTCTCGCCGCGCATGATTTCGAGCTCCTGGCGCAGGATGTCACGCGTGCGGTCAACGCTGTAGCGCAGCACGTCACTCACGGCGAGGAACTGCGGCTTCTGGTCCTTGATGACGCAGCAGTTGGGCCAGATGGAGATTTCGCAGTCGGTGAAGGCATACAGCGCATCAATGGCGATGTCGCTGCTCGTGCCCGCCTGCAGCGAGACGATGATCTCGGCCGTGGCGCTAGTGTTGTCCTCGACCTTGCGGATCTTGATCTTGCCGCGCTCGCCGGCTTTGAGGATGCTCTCGATGACGGAACCGGTGGTCTTGCCGTAGGGCACATCCTTGACCAGCAGCGTCTTGTTGTCGAGTTTCTCGATTTTGGCGCGCACGCGCACATAGCCGCCGCGCTCGCCGTCGTTGTAATGGCCCACGTCGATGTAACCGCCCGTCTGGAAGTCGGGGTAGAGGTGGAACTCCTCGCCGCGCAGGTAGTGCACAGCCGCGTCAATCACCTCGTTGAAGTTGTGCGGCAGGATCTTGCACGACAGACCCACCGCGATACCCTCGGCGCCCTGGGTGAGCAGCAGCGGGAACTTGGCGGGCAGCGTGAGCGGCTCGCGCTTGCGGCCGTCATAGGACAGGCCCCAGTCGGTCACCTTGGCGTTATAGACCGCATCCAGGGCAAATTCGCTCAGGCGGGCCTCGATGTAACGGCCGGCAGCCGCACCGTCGCCGGTGAGGATGTTACCCCAGTTACCCTGGGTGTCGATAAGCAGTTCCTTTTGTCCCAGCTGCACCAGCGCGCTGTAGATCGACGCGTCGCCATGGGGGTGGTACTGCATCGTCAGTCCCACGATGTTGGCCACCTTGTTGAAGTGGCCGTCGTCGGCCTCCTTCATGGCGTGCATGATGCGCCGCTGCACGGGCTTGAAGCCGTCCTCGATGTGGGGAACGGCGCGCTCGAGTATCACATAGGAGGCATAGTCGAGAAACCAGTTCTCGTACATGCCGCTCAGTTGCAGTTTCTTATCTTTGGGCACCTGGTAGGAGGAGTGGGCTTGCGGCTCGTTGCCGTCGCCGTCATCGCCGCCATCGGGCGTGCCGGCGCCAGCGCCGTTGTCATTGTCTTGGGCATTGCCCTCGGCAGGCTCTTGCTGCTCCATGCCTTCCAGTTCGTCGTCGTCTTTCTTCATATAAAATCAGCGTTTTAACCTGCAAAGGTAATAAAAATCCCCGACACATGAGCCACGTGCCGAGGATTTTAAGGAATAATCATGGCTTATTCGCCTGATAGTGCCAGCCTCAGGCCTATGCCATAGCTGTGATAGGTGGGACTTACCGAGTTGCGGAACGACACGCGGCAGAACCACTCGTCAAAGTACCAGCAACCGCCACGATAGACGCGGGCTGTACCGTTCACGGGGCCGGTGGGATTGGTGACGGCCTCACTGCTGTAGCCCCCGAACCAGTCCTGGCACCACTCGTGCACGTTACCGCTCATGTCATAGAGCATCAGCTCGTTAGGCGAGCGGGTGGCCATGTCGTGCGGGCCATGGTGGCCCGTGCCGCGCAGTTCCCAAGAGTCGTTATAGGAGTACCATGCCACACTCGAGGCATTATCGCTGCCGGAATACTTATAACCCATGCTCTTGTTGCCTCCACGTGCGGCAAATTCCCATTCGGCTTCGGTGGGAAGGCGGAATGACTTGCCGGTCAGTTCGTTCAAGGTGGCGATAAATGTCTGGCAATCTTCCCACGAGACGCTTTCCACGGGAAGCAGCGATCCGCTAAAGTAGCTGGGTGTGCTGCCCATGACGGTATACCACAATGCTTGGGTCACTTCCGTCTGACCGATATAGAACGATGAAAGGGTGACCTGATGAACTGGACGTTCACGCTCGCTGCCGTCGTTGCCCTGTTCGCTGGTGGCACCCATCATGAAGGTGCCCCCTTGGACAGGAACCATTATGAATGTCACGTTGCCCACGGTGAATTCCTCTTCTTCGGGTTCGTCAGGCGGGAATTCGACAAGTCCGAGCAGGTAATCGATCAGCGTGGTCGCATCAGCGATATCGATGGCTCCGTCCCTGTTCACGTCGGCACATTCTGGATTTACTTCTCCGTCTCCTGACAGCAGGTAGTCGATCAGGCTCGTCACATCGGCAATATTGACATCACCGTCGCCGTTTGTGTCACCGCGCACGCTGCTGGCTGCCATGGTCGGCAACGGACATGACAGCATCATGAGTATTGCTATAATGAAAATTCTGGTTCTATGATAGTGTTTCATTGTGACTTAAGCCTGTTTTTAGTTGATACGCAAGACTTTCTTTGCTTGGCGGGTGTGGTCGCTGTTGGTCGTGACCTCGATGTTCACGCCGTCAAACGGGTGGTTGCTCCCGTGTCCGTTCAGGTCATAGTAATGTACCTTCGACTTGACGTCGGTTGCGTGTGATGCTGGAGCCACTGGCACCTCCTTGACCGATGTGACAGGATCATAACCCTCATCGTCGATAGGCTCAAGATAGAAGGAGCGCAGGGGCTCATAGCCCAGTTCTTCCATTAGGCTGTCCCAGGCCTCGGGCAGTTCGACAGCCACGGTCGACATGCCACCGCCGGGCATGGTCTGTATCTTGTTGCGCGAGGGGTCGCCCGTAATGATGAATGCCGTCTCGCCCTTGACCATTGTGGGAATGGTCAGTATCTGGGCGTTGTCGTTGGCATACCATTCGGGTGTGGTGGTCATCTCGGCATCTTCCTCGTCTTGCAGTTGATCCATGTATTCCTCCAGCGAAGTGTGGTCAGGGTTGATGGCACTCCCCGGATTGGCATAGTAGTGGGCATAGGCTCGCTCATAGAGCGGGCGGCGCGCCGTGGCGATAAGTTGGTCTTCAAGATTGTCAACGGTGCCATAAGTCTCCTTGAGGTGGGCGGCGACCTCCTCGGTCATGAGGATGGCGCGATGAGTGTACTGCACGCCGCTGCCCAGTGCGAGCTGGCAACGCTCGGTGATGTCCCAGGCCAGCAGTTGCATGATTTTTTCGCCGTCGGTGGTGGCGGGAGGCATGTTGTTGCCCCACAGTAGGGTAGAGGCGGCGGTGATGGCACTCTCGTTGAGGTTGAGGCCTTGACGCACATGATAGGGGTTCCAACCAATGCGCAGGCAGGCCTCGTCATCTTCGGCCAGGCACCATGACACGGGATAGCCGAAGGTGCCCATGCGGTCCTGCTTCACATAGTACCCCGCTAAGTTGAGCATCGCCAGGTTAAGAAAACGGCCGATGGCGATATTGGCCTGTTCGTTAATCTGTCCCTGGCCGTGGTCCAGCCCCAGCTGGCGCGCCACAGGACCGTTGACCCAGCAATAGGGTATCCAGGCATGGGTGCTGCCCAGTGTGCGGCGGAACTCGCCCGAGGTCATCGCCTTAGTCAAGGCAATCAACAGGGGCATGTACTCGGGCTTACAGCCGGCCATCACGCCGTTGACGGCAACATGCCACACTAGCGTGGAGCGGTAGGACGGGGACAACACGGCAATGGTGCGGTTCCAGCGCAGATCGGTATATTTCATGAATTCCTGCACACGGTCCAGCGTGGGCGGGATGATAGGCATGCCGTCACTCCACAGCATGTCCTTGTAGAATTCGTTCACCTCATCAATAGTCCCGCTGAAGACGGGTTCTTGTGGATCGGCAGGCTCTGCATGCTGGTTCTCCTCGATTTCCTCTTGGGTGATAGGAGAGAGCAGTGCGTCAAGTATCTGGGGCCACAGCACTTCGCGTGTGTTCTGTTTCAGTTGTTCCTCGGTGTGTGAGGCAAAAGCACCAGGATAAACGGCGACACGCAGCACAGAAAGGCCATTGTTATAGGCCGTGGTTTTGGCTTGTGTGTCAAATCCGGGCGCGGCAATCATCACCGAAGGGATGCCGATGTATTCTGCGGCGATGCAGTTGCCGGTCTCCTTGGGAGTGCAGATGCCGCAACCGCCATTACCCGAGATGACAGCATCCACGCCGTACTCGATGAGGCGCTGCTGGAACTGTTCCACTTTGGGCTTGCGCACCCTGGGGCCGGGAAACAGGCCTGCAGAGCCGATCTCGTTCAGGACATAGACGGTGGCAGTGGGGAACCATTCCTGGATGATTCTCTTGAGTTCCATGTGGGTCACGCTGGCCATGAACGAGCCGCCCACCAGGGCGATGGTCTTGCCGTCGAGGGTTTCCAGTCGGGGTGCCAACTCAATCATGTCAACCGATGACTGGCCCACTGGCGACAACACGTCATAGGCGCCGACAACCGAATCCCCGCCGCAATCCCCGCTAGGGTCGCAGGTTTGACTTTGGACACTCGGGGCTAGCAATAACATGCTCGTGAAGAGCAGTAAAATTCGTAGGGTCTTGTGTAGCATATCAGATATATTTTTGAGGTTTTTACACTACAAAGATGCAGTTATCTGCCCAAAGTTAAATGCCGAGGCAAAAAATTGCTCTCGCGATTTAACTTTTGTACTTTTGTCTCATCATTATATCGCATGACAACCATGACCGACGACAAGGCGTTGCAAGAGATGCTCCACGACCCCGCTCACCGCGAACAGGGGTTCAGGGTGCTCATGAAGCAGTACGGGCAGGCGCTCTACTGGCACATTCGCCGCATCGTGGTGGGACATGACGATGCCGAGGACGTCATGCAGGAGACCTGCATCAGGGTCTTGAACGGCATCGCCTCGTTCAAGGGCGACGGCCCGCTGGCGACCTGGCTGTATCGCGTCGCCACCAACGAGGCCTTACAGCACCTGCGGCGGCAGACGCATCTGTTCCAGAGCATCGACTCGCTGGGCGACACCCTCACGGCAAAGCTGCAAGCCGAGTCGTCGCTCGATGGCAACGAGGCCGCGATGCTCTTCCAGCAGGCTCTGCTCGCCTTGCCCACGCAGCAGCGCATCGCGTTCAACCTGCGCTACTACGATGAGTTGAGCTATGAGGAAATAGCGCGCATCACCGGCAAGTCGGTGAACACGTTAAAGACCAATTACCATTATGCCACCCAAAAGGTGAAAAGTTACATCACTGAACATTTGACGAGATGAAAGACTTATTGAATGACATAGGCAAGAAGATGCCCTACACCGAGAGTGAGGAGTATCTCGACGGACTGATAGACCGCGCCACCGAGCAAGCCGTCAAGCAGCACGTTGTGACCAGGAGCAGACGCCGTTGGGGGGTGATGGTAGCATCGGCCGCAGCAGTGGCCTTGCTGCTCGTGAGCATCGGCCTGACAGTCATGAACAATGAAAGCCAGCGCCCGGACGTGACCCTCCAGACCCAGAGCCCCATCGATGAGTTCCTGAACTCCTTGACCGACGAGGAGGTAGCCCAACTGCCCTATATTGAAATAGAAGAAATTCCGGAATACTAAATCCTACAGAACAATGAAAACGACAAGATACCTATTGATAACGATGGTCATGGCTTTAATCACCTTGAGTTCGATGGCCAGTGACAATACCGCTCACTCACTCAACGAGCGTTTCTATCAGGCCAAGTTGCGGGAAATGGTCTATAGGCTGCACATCACCACCGAGCAGCAAAAGAAGTTTGAGCCCATCTACCGAGCCTATTGTGAGGAAATGACCGCCTTGTGGAATGACCGCAAGAAACCCATCAAGCCCAACACAAGCACCGATGCCGCGGCCATGGCCAAGCGCAAGATGGAGATGCAGCAGCGCGCCCAGGGCATCCGCATGAAGTATGTCGACAAATTTGCCACTGTGCTCAATGCCCGTCAGATTGACCACTTCTTTGACGTGGAATCCGCCATCCAAAAGAAACTCAAGGAACGCCGCGAACAAGCCCGCAACCAGTAAAGCTGGTTATATAATAAAGACAATTATAAGGCTGTTGGCCATGTGGTTGAATGACGAAACATTAACCGTGCTTCGCACGGGAAATTAAATGAAAATTAATTTTAAAATATAATTTGTTCAATTTCCCGCCCGCAGGGCGGTTAATATTACCGATGGGCCAACTCCGATATCGTTGCTAATATAAAAGTGAATGCCGGCAAGGGAATCTCCCCTGTCGGCATTCATGTTGATAAGTCTTTTAAGCCTAAAACCTAAAGCCCTAAACTCTAAACCGCGGGCGGGTACCGACCGCTTAATAATTCTCGGCCTTGATCTGGAAGTAGGCCTGCGGATGGTTGCACACGGGGCACATCTCGGGAGCCTTCTTGCCGATGACCACGTGGCCGCAGTTGCTGCACTGCCAGATGGTGTCACCGTCGCGCGAGAACACGATACCCTCCTTGATGTTGTTCAACAGCTTCAGGTAGCGCTCCTCGTGCAGTTTCTCGATGGCGGCAACGCCTTCCATCTGCTCGGCGATCTCGATAAAGCCTTCCTCGCGGGCTTCCTCGGCCATGCGCTTGTACATGTCGGTCCACTCAAAGTTCTCGCCGGCGGCAGCGTCCTCCAGGTTCTCGATGGTACCCTTCACGGCACC
>CACYAW010000100.1 GCA_902772455.1 uncultured Bacteroidales bacterium | reverse complement strand
CTTTTGCCGCAAATGACTTCACTTACAATTGCCAGCTTTTCTTTAAAACTATACTTCATACTCCAAAAGTTTTGTGTCCAACTTTTGGGGTGCACTTCAGCTTAGGCAGGGGTGGAGCGTAGCGGAACCCCTGTAAAAGTAAATCCAACATCAATTAGCCCCATTAGGGGCGACACTTTGTGTGTCAACGATTTACTGCCGCCCCGATGGGGCTAAGGCATGGGATTTACTATTGCAGGGGTTACACTCGGCTTCGCCTCGTTACACCCCTGCCTATGCCCTGAACGCTCCTAACGGAGCTTCTAGCTGACACTATTAGATGATAATTGAAAATAATTGATTACCTTTGTGGGTCAATTTAAATCAATGATTCTATCAACGGATATTAACTTCTAATACTTAAGGCAATGAAACAATTCTTCCGCTTTTCACTCCTGCTACTGGCTCTCCTGCTGCCCGCACTCGCCACGGCCCACGACTTCGAGGTCGATGGCATCTATTACAAAATCAACGGCAACGAGGCCACTGTCACCTACTATGGGTCAAGTCCTTTCGATGCATCCCATCGCTATTCAGGCTCTGTCGTCATCCCGGCTACCGTTACCTATGATGGAACCACCTACCCGGTAACTGCTATCGGCAACTCAGCGTTCTCTGGTTGCAGCGGCCTGATCAGCATCGACATCCCCAACTCGGTAACAAAGATTGACGAGAGTGCGT
The DNA here is from genome assembly GCA_902772455.1 of uncultured Bacteroidales bacterium. GTDB lineage: Bacteria > Bacteroidota > Bacteroidia > Bacteroidales > Muribaculaceae > Sodaliphilus. The sequence goes on along the minus strand of CACYAW010000100.1, from coordinate 8,014 downwards.
TCTTTAGCTGCACAGCTCTGACGAACGTCAACATCGCCAACTCGGTGACTTCAATCGGTAACTCTGCTTTCTACTACTGCAGCGGTCTGACCAGCATCGTCATCCCCAACTCGGTGGCTTCAATTGGTGAATCTGCTTTCTATAACTGCACTGGTTTGACCAGCATCGTCATGCCTAAATATTTGACTAAGATCAGTGAGAACACGTTCTTGAACTGCACAGCTCTGACGAGCGTCAACATCCCCAACTCGGTGACTTCAATCGGTAGCGGGGCATTCTATTACTGCACTAGTCTGACCAGCATCGACATCCCCAACTCGGTGACTTCAATCGGTAGCGGGGCGTTCTACAAATGCAGCGGTCTGACCAGCATTGCCATCCCCAACTCGGTAACTGAGATCGGTATGAATGCGTTCAATTCCTGCACTGGTCTGACCAGCATCGTCATGCCTGAATATTTGACTAAGATCTATGCGTGGACGTTTGCTGACTGCAGCGGTCTGACCAGCATCGACATCCCCAACTCGGTAACTGAGATCGGTAACCATGCTTTCTACAACTGCAGCGGTCTGACCAGCATCGACATCCCCAACGCGGTGACTGAGATCGGTATCAATGCGTTCTATGGCTGCACTGGTCTGACCAGCATCGATATCCCCAACTCGGTGACTTCAATTGGCAATCCAAAATATGATTCGCGCAACAACTGCAATGCAATTATAGAGACCGCCTCTAATACTTTAATTTATGGCTGCAAGAACACGGCTATCCCCAACTCGGTAACTGCTATCGGTAACTATGCTTTCTACAAATGCAGCGGTCTGACCAGCATCGATATCCCCAACTCGGTAACATCTATTGGTGAAAGGGTGTTCCAGGACTGCACTGGTCTGACCAGCATCGATATCCCCAACTCGGTAACATCTATTGGTGACGGGGCGTTCAGGGGCTGCAGCGGTCTGACCAGCATCGATATCCCCAACTCGGTAACTTCAATCGGTTTACGGGCGTTCGCTGGCTGCAGCGGTCTGACCAGCGTCACTATTCCCAACTCGGTGACTTCTATCGGTGAAGAGGCGTTCAATGGCTGTAGCGGTCTGACCAGCGTCACTATTCCTAACTCGGTGACTTCTGTCGGTGGCAAGGCGTTCTATAACTGCTCGGGGCTGACGGATGTGTATTGCTACATTTCTGACCCCTTGAGTGTATCGCTTGCGGGTGATGCATTCGATTTGTATGACGGGGATGCCTCTGAACGTACGCTTCATGTGTTGCCAGGAACGACTGAAGCCTATTATTATAATGGGTGGTACTGGTATTTCGATCAGGTTATTGAGGACTTAATCCCTGAACCTGAACCCCTGCCGGGCGACGTGAATGGCGACCGTGAGGTCAATATTGCAGACGTCAATGCCGTCATCAATATCATTTTGAGCGGAAATGGTAACACTACTGCAGCTGACGTGAATGGTGATGGCGAAATCAACATCGCCGACGTCAACGCCATCATCAAGATCATCCTGACTGGCTCCTTGAATTAGATATAACAGGTCATTAGGGTGTCCGGTGAAAGCCCCGTTAGGGGCGTCCAGGGCTTAGGCAGGGGTGTAACGAGGCGAAGCCGAGTGTAACCCCTGCAGCAGTAGAGAACACACGTCCAAGCCCCATCGGGGCGGCACTAAGTCATTGATGCACGTGTCACCCTTAACGGGGTTAATGATTGAATTTCCATTTACAGGGGTTCCGCTACGCTCCACCCCTGCCTAAGCCCTGGCCAGCCCTAACTGGCTTCAAAGTAAGCCACTTTATGCGAAAATACCATAACGGTATTGGTATTGAGGTGCTTATAGGGCTCTACCGTGTTTTACCTGGGGCACTAATGGCCTTTAATGTCCAGCAACCAGTAGGCGTTCTCCATGACCTTGTTTTTCAAGGCGGGCGCTAGCATCGGATGGTTATCCAGCCAGGTGTTGACGATGTCAACTGCTTGGCTGCTGTGATGGCCGTCAAGCAGGCTTGATAACCAGTAGCCGGGGAAGAAGATGTCGCCTGTGCGCTGAATCTCTTCCAGCACGTCCAGCCCGGGCACCAGATAGCGGTTGCTCAAGGGCTCTCGCACGGGGTCGTTGAGCAGTGCCAGCATCGTGCGGGCCCATGGCTCGACACGTCGGTTCTCGACCTTGAGCAGGTCATTGAACAGTTGCTGCTGCACATCGGCGTCGGGCGTGCAGGCACGGGAGACAAATCCAAACTCACGGCGTTCGTCATCGGTAGTGAGACGACTGTGCTGCATGGCAATGATGTCCTGCCACCGTTCAGGGAACATGATGGCAAGGTGGTTGGCCATGCGCATGTAGTCGCGGTTATTGAGAAACGAGGCCTCCTGCTTTTCCCAAATGTCATAGAGGTTGTTCAAGACCTGTGGAGAAACGGCTTTGAGCGAGAGCTGGCGCAACAGCGTCTGGCGCACCGACTGCAGGCCGTGCTGCTGCGTCAATTCATACAAGCGCCCCTCGGTGGCGGCACGGTCGTTAGGGTTAAGGCATCCGGTCAGGTTGTTGATGAAAGTGCATGTCGTTGAAGCAATCAGCTCGTTGTTCTCGTGGGAGAGGAAGTCGAGCAGCACATTGATCAGTTTCCCGGCCGTGATGTTGCCCAGATGAAAGTTTTCATACAGGTTGAGTACGGCAGCATAACGGGCTTTATCATCGTTGCGCATCGTTTCCCAAGCGCCGGACATCATCGTCAACGCTTGATCATCGAGGGCAAACTGCCCATAGCCTTCGGCATTGCTGTTGAGAAACAAGCCCTTGCCATAGCGAGAGGACAGGTCAATCTCGCCGCCATCCATATAAATGGGCTGCTGACAGAACTTGCCGTCCCCGTCAACATAGCCGATGTTAAAACCCTGTTTCCACACCAGGGAGCGTCCGTAAGGGTCACTTTGCGTGAGCGTGGCATCGCCATTCCCGGGGTGAGTCGTACTGATTACCGGCATTCCTTTCTGTTTCACCCACACGTCGCTGAAGGACTGGGCGCTGTGCTCGGGGGCGAACTTGTCGAGTTCGGCAATCAGGTCATCCCAGGTGGCGTTGCTGTAGGCATACCTCTTGAGATAACTCCTCAAGCCCTGTTGCAGTGCTGCTGCGCCCTTTTCCTGCTCCAGCTTGCGCATCATGATGGGCGCCTTGTGATAGATGATGTTGCCATAGAGCAGTCCCGCCTTGTTCAAGTTGTCCAGTGGCTGCTGGATGGGGTGTGTGCCGTGGGTGCGGTCGGTATTCATGGCCAGCGGATAGTGGGCCTTGATGAATGCAAGGTCATGGTTGACGTCAGGAAACTGTTCTCGCGAAATCTTGTCGGCCATGAAGTTGGCAAACACCTCCTTGGTCCACACGTCGTTAAACCAACGCATGGTCACCAGGTCGCCAAACCACATGTGCGCCGTCTCGTGGGCTATGAGGTTAAGGCGTGTCATCTCTTCGTCGGGAGTGGGCTGGGGGCCGAGGAAGATTTCCCAATCGGTGAACTGGATGCAGCCAGGGTGCTCCATGCCCCCGAACTGATAACCGGGCAAAACCACGAAACCGTATTTTTCAAACGGGTAAGGGATGCCCGTGTATTCTTCCATCCACCTCAACGAGAGGGCCACTTGGTCAAAGACAATGGGCAGCTGGGCCACCTTGAGTGAATCGGTTTCCCTGTACAGGGCCGTCAGGTTGCGGCCATCGCGCGTGGCAGTCTGCATCTGGAACCGGCCCGCCGTGAAAGAGAACAGATAGGTGGGAATCGGCTTCAGCGTGTTGTTGCTGATGCTTATCCAGCCGTCGGGGAGTGTCAATGACAGCGCGAAACGGGCCTTGAGGTCCGGTTGGTCAAAGCAAGGGAACACGCTGCGGGCATGGTCCGGGACAAAGAGCGAATACAGGTAATCCTCGTGTCGGTTCAGTGCCTTGTCGCCACAACGGCCCGAAATGATGACCTGATTCTTGCCTGGCAACAGGCATCCCTGGGGAATGATGATGTGCTCGTGACGCAGGTCGGTTGCAAGCTCGCGGCCATTGACGGTGATAACGCTGTCCAGCTGGTCGGGCGTGCCCTGGAAATCGATTTGTAAATCCTCATCGCCGGCCCACACAAAAGTCAGCGTCTCGTTAAACGACACAGGCCGGGCTATCTGGTCAGGCACTGTGAACGATAGCGAGTAACGCACATCGTTGATGTTGGCACTGCGGTAAGTAGCCAATTCCAGCGACACACCGTCCTGAATGGTCACGGCATTCAAGTTCAAACTGATGATTGCACACAAGCCTGCAACCAGGGTAATAATCACTTTTTTCATGCCGCTAAGTTACTCAAATTTTCATATTTCACCCAGAAACGACCCTTATTTATGTCCTTAAGCTGTAAATTTCAACAGTCGTCCCTTGTTGTAAAATGATGTCTGTAAGTGTTAGATAAACCTCTTATAAATGGAGGTTTAATGCTAATAAAGGGAAGGACGGGAACAGGAAGAAAAGATAAAAGACAAAAAGCGGTTGCCTACCGTTTAGGTGAGCAACCGCTACTTATCATTCCGGAGTTTTAAAGAACAGCCTTATTTGAGCATCAGTTTAGTGCTCTTTTCTCTAACTCTCACAAGATATACACCACTTGCATTGACGGGAATCACATTGCGGCCTGACCGCAGGCTGACTCGCTGGGCGCGGCCAGAAAGATCACTGACAATCGCTTCCTGCTCCACAGGACTCTCAATGATGATATTCATCCCTTCAGCATATACCTTAGAATTCATCAGCATTTCATTCACTAGGGTATTTATGCTTGTTTCGTTTTGCATAATCAAATTATTGCCGTCATTGTCGAAACTGGGGGCATTGAGCAGGCCAGTAGCCGTTCCATGTAATGGCAAGATAAACGGCTTAGCCGATCCATTCAACAAATTAATCTTAATAGTTGCATCATGCTCACCGGCGCAATCAGGATGATAAGTCACTGTAACCATTGTGCTGTATGGAACGCTTAGAATGTTGATCCTTGAAGGTGTTATGTCAAAACAGTCATCTCCAGTCAACTCTAATACCAGTTTTTTAATCAGGACTGGCTCAAATGGGCCGATGAAATCTTTAAGACGGTTTTGATTATTTGTGCCGTCAAAAGGTATGATCGCACTTGCTAGATTTAGTACATTGTTATCGTTATTGAGCGCTGGCATAGCGCATTCTTCTCCATCTGCGTTATTGGAACCTGTCACACCATCATTGTCCACACTACTGATCATGACGGCACCATCGGGTTTCGTGAATGTGACTTTAAAAGTCTTGCTAACAGGTCTTCCCACTGGGGTTTCAAATGACAGAGAAGTGGGGGATGCAAAGATGTAACCATCAGATTTGATTCCAGTTCCCTTTACGGGTATGCTGACAGTTTCGGCTCCATCACTCTTGATTTTAAGTGTAGTTTGTTTTATTCCCGCAGTGGTGGGATAGAAGTAAACGGTCACTGGAACGCCAGCGGCTGCTTGCTCGGGTTTAATAGTATGTTTCGATAGTCCAAATCCGCTATTACTGGTTGAAAAGCTTAATTCTAAATCGCTGTGCAAGTTAGTCGCTTGGATTCGTATAATCTGAGAACCCTCATAGCCGGTATAGGTCGGTTTAATGGTAATGGAAGCCAGATCAGTTGTGATGACGGGTACAGTAGAGCCCAAAATGTACTTGATTCCAGCCAAGGCATTGATTTTGCCATAGGGTCCAAAGTTGCTTTGATTCGTATATTCATCGGTGATGGCAGAGTGAGCGAAAATGTCACGAATGTCATCGGTCTTCAGTGTCTTATCAACACTTTGTGCCGCTTGCAAATACAGAGCGACTATGCCTGCCACACAAGGCGCTGACATCGATGTGCCCTGCATGACGGCTAAGGGGTGGGACGGATCGTCGCACACTAAATCAGACCTGTAATCAGCAGACATATACTCTTCAGTATCATAGTGGTTAACGCCCGCAACAATGAGAGCGCCAGGTGCGCAAATGTCGGGCTTTGCTTTGCCTGTCGGACCATGACCAGAGGTTTGATAGGAGGAGAAATATGCGATATCATTCAAGGTATAATAAGCGTTATAATTTTGAGTGTTACCATCAACATCAGTAAAAATGCTCTTGGACACATAGGCTCCAGCTGAGATCACATCATCGGTAGCAACAAAATCATTAATACATGAATTGTCAGAACCGGAAATAAACACATAGTCATCGATTGTGCCCTTATAGTTGGCAAACAGGTTGTAGCCATATCCTTCCCATCCGTCGATCAAGCAAGGGCCTCCTTCGGAAGGGTAGATGCTTATGGCAAGCGCATATTTTGGGTTTGTATAACCACTCTTCTTTGCCATGCCGTCGGTATAGACTATTACATTATACTTGCCGCTGAAATCATCTTCATAGACATATACTTCGGGAAGGCCAGTGAAATATTGGTTGATGCCCGAAAAATCATCAATAGTAAACTCGGTGATTTCATCAGAAGTCCAGAGTATCTGATTTGCTGCGGTGTTCACGACATGCAGCTTGCAAGCCAGCTGCTGCCCAGGTGTGCGGTTATAGAAGCACTCGTAACCCACATAATACCTATTGAGGTTGAGAGTCGTTGTTGCATTGTATGTACCATTAATTACGGTACAGAAAGGAGACTCTGCTGATGCCTCACCCTCGACATACACATATCCAACACTAGGTGAGTAACTTGCTTCATTGCCTGCCGACATCACCAAAATGTGGTTAGGGTTATCGCCTGCATATTCGGCGAACACCTCATTCATCTCACCGGTACCATCATGTGGTCCCCACATGGACCCCAAACTGATGCTACACACGGCAGGCTTATCCTGACTGTCGGCATAATCAAAAACATGTTTGATGCCCATAGCGATAAATGTGTCATATAAATCCGCGCCTAAACCAACAAGCACGAGATCTGCCTCGGGTGCCATACCACCATAGTTGATGCCATTATAAGTGAGATCAGATCCTGCTGCTATTGTGGCCGTGTGTGTGCCATGTGAGTTCCCAATGTTGTCTGTTGTCAGTGAATAAACCGTCTCGCCGGTGTAGGAATCAAAAGAACCGGAGTCATTAATGACATATGCTTGCTTGATGCGTGAGTTTCCGTCGGCATCCATGAACATCGCATGTTGAAAATCAATGCCTGTGTCAATCACACCAACCACGATGCCCTCTCCCGTGAATGCACAGGGTAGCCCAAAGGCAATAGCATTGTTGTAATTCAGGACTTGAAGCGTATTGGTGTAGAACCGGGACATATCGGTGTGTAAATTCGTCTTGCGGGCTACGTTCACTTGCTTGACTGCCGCAATCTGGGCAACGCTCTCGATCTTGTCGACAGGTATCATAGCAACCACAAATTTCTTGAAACGCTCTTGAACGATAACACCCATACTTTCAATTTGAGCGGTAGCATTGGGATCGATGTGTATAAAGGCTGACACCATCTCGACACCATTAACGACTTGGGCCGGAGCTATCACGCGCTCCACCTGACGAGCGCGTAATAATGGCGCACGTGTCGGTAAAGTGGGACCATCAATTTTCATATCGAGAGAGATGCGGCCATCCCTTTCAGCAATAAACAGTTGTGTTGAACCAGATAATTTCTGATTAACATTTGCAATGGCGCTGATGCTGAATAGCACAGCTATCAAGCCAGAAATAATTACTTTTTTCATAATGTGACTCATTTAATGGTTGATAATTCTATGCTTCAAAATTAGATATGAGGTTGAGGGCTTACATAATAAAAAAGTGACTATTTTTAAAAGTGTAAAAATTTTTTACACAATAGTGTCTATTTTTTTTACAATTTAGAAGTCAAAAGGGAGCGCGGACGCCATTTGTTTAATTCGCTTCCTAAGTTGTTGTGCAAGTATTTTGATGAAGATTTCCGTCAAAAAATGCAATATTATTGAATTCGGCACAAAAGTCACCTGATCTGCCGC
>CACYAW010000099.1 GCA_902772455.1 uncultured Bacteroidales bacterium | reverse complement strand
GTTTAATAATTTTTCCTTCCAAGCAATAGTATTCACCTTCTTTGAGATTCAAAATCATCGAATCGGGCACTTCGGTTATTACATCGCAGTTTATACTCTCGATAAGAGAATTAGGCTTATTATTTTGGGGCTTTAACCAGCCTTCAAATTTAGCATAACATTTGTTCCCTTTTTTATTTGTTGTATATAACCTCAATGGTACATTTTTTAGATAATTTACAGCACTATCAAAAAACGCACGCTGGAACTCCTTGTCTCCCGCTTCCTTGGTGACATCATTATTAAGATAATTATGATGATCCATCAAAAAATTTGATACGAATTGATCGATAGGTCTCTCTATAGCATTGTCTTTGCTTTTATCATTATTACTACTTTGTTGTACACATCCCACAAAACCAATTGCTATTGCAATCAAGATGAATCTATAAATCTTCTGCATAATACAAATTTTGATATTTAAGAATGCAAAGGTACGACAAATTCCTCAAAGGAATACGATAATATTATTAATACTGAAGATGCAGCAGATGCGGGCCTGGCGAATCTGGTGCGAGTCGAGCAGTTTGAACTGCTGAGGGCCAAGGTAGAAGCTATAGCGCAGGGGGATGCAGTTGCGCCAGCACTGGATCGCCCCGCTTATTGTCCAAAGGTTGATGTCAACCGGGTCGTCGGCCTTGAGCATCCTACTCCGTGCAATGCTATACAATGTGAGAACAGTAAGCTCTGTGAAAATGATTCTATACCAAGGCAGAGCCACATTCGCCGAAGTTTATCTTCGGCAAAAGAAAAAGAATTTGTATATTTGCAGAAATTTAAAACTTAAATAATAGGATTTTTCTATCAGTTGATTGGGTACCTGTGTCATCATTAGCCGTTGTGACTGTTGATCGCGCTGCGCGCGAGAAATTAAACGAAAATTATAAATAAAAATTTATATACGGAATTTTGTTTAATTTCTCGGCCGTTAGGCCGATTAAAAACACGATGCAGAATTATGATACATCCCACGTCAGGGAAAAGTCCTTTTCCAACAAACGATATCTATGAATATGCTGATGAAAATGAATGCTAAAGTGTTGGTGACGGTAATCGCTTTTGTCGCCATGGGGCTGGCAACAGCCAGTGCACAGATTACACAGGAGCAGTTGCGAACCGGAAGTGACGAACAGCTGTTGAGGGAATGGACAAAGGTGCTGGCCAGTGATGAGTTTGGCGGAAGAAAGCCCATGACGCCCTTTGAGGACAAGACGGTGGAATATCTTGCCAAACAGCTGGAGGTAATCGGTTTGGAGCCTGCCTTCAACGGCAGTTGGTTCCAGCCATTTGAAATGATTGCCGTCACAGCCAAGCCTGTGGGCAGCAGGATCACTGTGAGCGGGAAGAAGAAATCGGTGCTCCGCTATCCCGACGATTTGATCATCTGGACGTCTCGCGCCACCAAGAAAATTGACCTGAAGAAGGCGGAGTATGTGTTCTGCGGTTTTGGCATCAATGCGCCTGAATACGGCTGGAACGACTACGAGGGCATCGATGTGAAAGGCAAGATCGTGGTGGTGATGGTCAACGACCCCGGCTTTTATGACAGCCAGCTATTCCGAGGGCGCAATATGACCTACTACGGTCGTTGGTTATATAAGTTTGAAGAGGCCCAGCGTCAGGGTGCTGCCGGTTGTCTGGTGCTCCACCATACCGAAGCAGCCAGCTACGGGTGGCATGTCTGCGTGAATGGCCACCTGAGCGACAATCTCGCCATCTATGACCCGGAAACGCGCAATGCCGGCGAATTGGCCGTCAAGGGATGGCTGCACGAGGACGGTTGCCGGAAACTGTTTCTTGCGGCGGGCATGGACATGGACAAGGCGCTGGCAGCTGCCAAAAAGCCAGGCTTCAAGAGTTTTGCCCTGAATGTGAGAGGTGATGTGAAGATGAATGTGACCTACGACATCCAGCAGACGCGCAACGTGGGCGGCATTCTGCAAGGAAGCAGTCAGGACGGTGAGGCCGTGGTGTTCTGTGCCCACTGGGATCACCTGGGCATCGGGAAAGCCGATGAGCGCGGCGACACGATTTACAACGGTGCTGCCGACAATGCATCGGGCATGGCTGGAGCTTTGCTCGTCGCCAAGAAGTTCAAGGAGATGGCCCAGCCGCGTCGAGACCTGCTGTTCATCTTCCCCTCGTCTGAGGAGAGCGGACTTTTCGGCTCGGCATATTACTGCGATCACCCTGCCGTGCCGATGGCGAAGACTGTGGCCTGCCTTAATTTTGAGAGCATCGGTCCTGCCGAGCTCACGCGCGATGTCGTGATTTTGGGTGGTGGGGAAAGCGACCTGGACAATTATTATGTCGCTGCCGCTGCTGCTCAGGGCAGGTATATCTATTTCGACGACGACAACTCCGACGGCTGGTTCTACCGTTCAGACCATTATAATTTCGTGAAAAAGGGCGTCCGTGCCGTAGTCTTGGAGAACGGCCTTCAGCCTGTGGACGTGAGCAAGCCCAATAAATATCCCATGCCCGTGTGGTATCACAAGCCCTGTGACGAGTATCGTGAGGATTGGGACCTCAGTGGCACATTGTCCAACGTGAACCTGATCTTCAGCGTAGGCCTGTCGTTGTCAAACAATTGACAAAGCTCTACAAATAACCGAATTTCATCACCTTCATAGCGGATTCACACAAAGGGATTACTTTTAAGCTCGTAGAACTGGCCGGGGTGAGAAGCTGTGTCATAATTCGCCTCAGGGTTATTGATCGGCCTGACGGCCGAAAAATTAAGCAAAAATATTAATAAATTTTAAATGAAAAATGAAAATTTATTTTGTTTAATTTTTATACAAATTTTTGTTTAATTTCTCCGTGCGTAGCACGGACATTAATACAGGCTTGAATTATGACACAGCTTCTTACCTGTGTCGTGGGCGCTCCTAAAGGAACTTTTACCGGACACCCTAATAATTGATAATGATCAATAATTTATAGTTTGTTTTTTATGAACCGATGATAGCAAAATCAATTACTTCACGTTCTGTTACGTCCCGGCCCAGTCTTATCGGCTTCATGTTCTTGTAGATGAAAGATTTATTTCCTGTGGTTTCTGTCACGTATTCTCGCACTAAGATATAGAGGTCGTTGTTGTAGTGAATCATACTTTTGGCATAGTTGTTGGTGTTTCCTGTTGAGCGCAGCACTTGCTCTTGTCCGTCTATTACGACAATTGCATCAGACGAGGTCGCTACGAAGACACCTTGGCTATTCCGAGCGCTAGATGTGTAGTGCATTCCAAGGAGATAAGATTTGCCACCAACCAATTTGACTTGAAATATATAATCCGTGATATTCAAATGGCTGTAGTTGCTTCCGTTACACCAATATCCAGTCTTGTTGTATTTGTCACGATTAACGCCCATTAGCACGTCGTCACCAACTTTGTCGATAAAGCAAACCTCCACACTGCCTTCCAAGCCTTGCATCGCAATGAATTCACCGTTATGCCAGTAACAAGCGCCATTGCTGTAAGATGGTGCCAATGTGATGTCACCATGATTGACAATCATTTGACTAGCTGAAAATTGGTCAGTTAGCAGTGAAGAGACGTGTGTAAAATTCTTGCAGACCCATTGTTTATGCTCAAGGCCCGAGCTTTCCAGCGTGTAGATGTTTCCGTCATCAATGCACAAATCATAAATGTTCTCAACGGTCGTATAAATGATGTTACCATTTTTAATAACGATGTCAACATCCCTGCCAGTGTCAGGCCATTGATGGGCAACGGCATACCAATCACTGCCATTAACCAAAAAGCGTTGGATTCGGGTTTTGGGTGCACATTGATATATGATGTCTCCCTTAGCGGTTATTACCTCATCACCTTCTTCAAAAGCATTTCTCACTGCCAAATAGATTTTCCCGGTTATGTCATCAGGATCGTTAGGTTCATCATTGTTATTACATGCCGATAACATAAGTAATCCTGCAAACATTAAAAAAAAGATCTTTTTCATTGTTGTATACAGTTTGATAATTAGTTCTCAAATATGATTGAATTCGCCCACATGGAGCTTTTTATGGATTCCCTTTACCGTAACGGAATTAGATGTCTTTGTTCTCGGTTGATTCATCGTCGCGGATGTAGATGTGCCAATTGCGGGAGATCCACTCAATATACCGGGTCTCGATGTTCTGGACGAATCCCAGGTCAACCTTTTCCTCGGAATAGTATTCTTTGGGCCATCCGTTCACGAAAAAACTGTAATACTCTTTTTCAATGAGTTCGGCACCATTGGGTTTCGCGATTTTCAGCGAATCAACCATCTGGTCGCGAACCGCTTCCAGGCTGTCATTGGCCATGTCGCTCATTATCAATGATAGCACGCCGAAGCCAACATCCATTAAGTCCTCGATGGGAATAGTCGTAGTTGAAAGTGTTGAGAGGGCATAATCGCCGTCAAAGTCGTTCTCCTCGTCCTCGATGGCGGTGTAGCCTATCCTGGTGGATGTGTGCTGGGGATAACCATTTTCCTCGGTATCATCTTCCTTGTCAACGATCTTAAACGTGGAGCCGTGCAGACCGAATAGATCGTTCAATTCCTCGTATGAGTCGCGGACGCCTTCCTCTGTCGAGAATTGCAGCAGCAGGATGTTTTCCAGCGACTTTCGGGGCATGATGCTGTCTAGGTCTGGGATGGTCGTATACAGCGTGTTGCATGTGACCTTTACTCCCTTCTTGAGTTGATTGCGTATCTCGCGCCAGTTGGTGATGCTTTTGAGCTGTCCGAACTCATCGGTTGTGAACTCACACACGGCCGACTGCATCAACTGGCTCGAGGCATTTGCTATTAGGCTGGTGACCGTGTCGGCATCATGGAGGGTGAAGCTCAGCGGAATGCACTTCATCTTGTAACCGTTGCTGGTCGAGTCGGTAACGACAATCATAAACTCCTCCTCGTAGGATTGGCTGACCGTCGTATCGTTCCCTTGAATCTTGTACTTGTTGTGCGTCTGCCTGTAGGTCATCGTGTCGTTTTTGCAGAAGTAGCCCACCACTGCAATCTCGTTATCGGGTTCCTCTTGGCTTAACATCAGGTTCTGTGACCATGCAGTCATAGCAATACTGGCCAGGCACAAATTCAATAAGAATAATAGAAGGGTACGCCTCATAGTATTAAAAGTTTAATAATGTTTATAGACTTCGGTTGCAAAGTTAGTTACAAATACGGAAACCAGCAAATAATTCCAAGTAATCTCGTGTTTTACAAACCCTCAACGTCCATGGTTCCGTTCTCCTTTAGATACTCTACATTTAGTTGGAAGCTGGATTGTGGGGCTCCTAGTCGCGATTTCTCCTATTTTTTATGGCAATAGAGCGAATAAAATACCAATTTTGGTATTGCTATGAATCTCATTCCTATTGGCTTCGCCATCGGTTTCGTCCTGATGATGGTGCTCGACGTGGTGATGGGGTAGGGATGGTGTGTCATGATGGGCTTCTGGGTTTTTAATTGGTCCTTGCGGCCGAGAAATTTCTCGCGCGAATCGCGATTCAGATTGCGACAAATGAATTATGACACAACCTCGTGCAAGATAGGCGTTAAGCGGCTGTTAATGGTTTGCTGGAGAGAAGGGGCATCGCCGCCCGATGCACTGGTTGTTCTTGCTTGAATAGCGGCAGATGACCACGGGACGTTCCATCTCCACGTCGAAGTGCTCCTTGACGAAATCGACGGCAGCGAGGATAGAGAGGAACGAGTCACGCTTGCAGCAGCGCGGCCCGCCTATATGGCCTATCTCTCCGAGGGATCTGGCCGTCATCTGGTGTGACAGGGCGAAGGGCTCGTTAGCGAGCGGCGTGGACTTGGAGATGATCGACACGAACATCCCCGTGCTGATGCCTGCACCGCAGGCGCCCCAGAAACCGCAAGCTCCACCAGGCACGCTCTTGCCCCTGGACATCATCTCGTTCAGCGCCTTTGGCAAGTCAATCTCGCCCCCGGCGTTCTTGTAGGCCGTGAGCAAGGCTGCCCCCACCATCACATGGTGTTCGGGGCCATGCATGTGGCAAAACGGCTGCGCCATCATCTTCTCAATGATCTCAACAGGGTTTCGGGATGTCTCGGCGAGGCAAAGCCCGATGATGGTATCCAGCCCTGCCGTGTGGCAGTCGTTGCAGACGTAGTGGCCATGGACGCAGCGGGTCTTGCTGCTCTCCTTCCTGTGGCAGATGGCACACTCCATGAGCACATCGTTCTCGAGATACTCCAGCGGAGCCTTGCATATCAGACATTCTTCTTTCATCATCGTGATGGTTTACTTTGCCAATGCATAGCCCAGGGCAACGGCTACTATGCCAAGCACTACACTGCCCAGGGCGTACAGAATGAATGTGGAATAATTGCCAGCCTGCAAGAGACACAGGCTTTCCTTTGAGAAAGTGGAAAATGTGGTGAAGCCGCCACAGAAGCCCACAATCAACAGCAGGTTTAACTGCGACGAGGCATTGACGCGATTGAAGGCTGCCCAAAGCAAACCGATGAGCAGACAACCGACAATGTTGGCGGTCAACGTTGCCCACGGGAATGCGGACCCCATGCCCTTCATGCCCAATGATACCACGTACCGGGCGATGCCGCCGAAAAAACTACCTGTACCAACAAGAATAATGTCCTTAATTATTTCCATATTTCTGTCACTGCTGCAAAGGTAACGATTATTTCGCGAAACACTCACTAATTTCGCTCAGGTCCTGTAATTTATTTCCCATTAGTTGATGGCGAGCAAGGGGAGAACTCTAAGATGCAGTGGAGATAATCCTTGACCTTCTTGAGAAAAACAGATGTTTTTGCACAAAAAATGAAGATTTTTTTTTGGAACGCAAAAAGACTGCGGTCGGCCATATTTCCTTTGCAGCGTCAAACGGATAAATTGGCTTCGTAGCTCAGTAGGGCAGAGTACCACACTTTTAATGCGGGGGGGCTGGGCTGCCCGATGGCTTCCTCTGTCGCGACTCGGCAAAGTTCATGCATGCATGACTTTGCGCTCGCTGCTCCATCGGCTCGAGTCCCAGCGGAGTCACAGTAAAACAAGAATAAGATATGAAGATGTTCAGGCAATTATACATAAGATGGTTGGTTCGTCGCGGTAAGGCCATAGATATATGGTCGCACAGTGATTACCCCTCTCAGGTATTGTCCAACCTGTGCAGCAACCCGTTCACCTTCGACGGGGTGGCGTGCGGCAGCATGGAGGGGTTTCTCCAGTCCTTGAAGCAACAAGATCGCAACAAGCAGCGGCAGATATGCGCCATGAAGGGCCGCAATGCCAAGAGGGCGACCACCTCAAGATGGCAGGCCGACCAGATCGTCTGGTGGAAGGACATCGCCATAGATCGGCAGTCCGAGGATTTCCAGCAGCTGATACGTCATGCCTATCAAGCCATGTTCGACCAGAGCGAGCGGTTCCGCGCCGCGCTGATGTCGACACGGGGCATGAGGCTCTACCACTCCCGTGGCAAGAGCAACCCGTTCAAGACCATCTTGACCGAGCAAGAGTTCTGCCAGATACTCACCGACCTGCGCGACAAGTATGACGAACGCGACAAGGGCCTAGGACACCGCAAGCTCATCTTCGTCGAAGTGGAATACGAGCCCTCGTCAACGGACGGTGAGAACTAAGTTTACCCATAAAAAGCGAACGGAATGCCCCGGCTTCATCGATAAGTTGAAGTCGGGGCATCGTTCTATCCGTAGTTCAACAGGGCGGTGAGCCGCTCCCGCACGAGTGCGAGCACGTCCCGTATCTCATTCACGGTTGCCTTGCCGTCCTCGTCAAGCATCTCAACGGCCTGCTTGAGCAGACGGCAGTCTTCTTCGGTCAGGGGCATCTCGTTGATCGAGTAGTTGGGGTCGGCGTACCTGTAGTAGATCTTGTCAAAGACCTCGATAGGGGCGTTGTAGCCCAACTTGTCGGACCGCATGATTTGGAGGTCGCCCTGTACGGTCCGAACGGACACTCCCTTGGTGATGCCTTCCATTTCGTACAGGGCATCCGAGCAAGCCTCGGTCAGGTCGTCTATGGTCCACAGACGGTACCTGTTCCGCAGGCAGCGGTCTATAGTCTTGTAGCGTATTAACGCGTTCTTGTTTGCCGGCATTTTTATTTGATGTAATTGAATTGTCCATAATGCTTGTTGGTTATAATATCAGGCTGCGCATGGAGCGGCATCATCCGCGCTGCGCTTCTGATCATGGTTAAACGATATGAATGAATAACTCGTTATTTTCAACACTTGTCTAACTCTCGATAGTCTTAATCTGTCCATAATGATTGTTGTTTAAACAATTGATTAGTAGATGTTTTGTCGAGCGTTGATAATCTCTTTCACACGTTCAAATGAGACGGGAGTATAATTGTTGTGGTCAACGCCCACGTCATATTGTGTCGCCATCAGCAAGGGCAACCGCTGCTTATCCTTTTCCTTGCCCTGGCCGTTCCCTCGCGTGTGCACGTGGCCGAACAGTTGCCACACTTTGCCATGAGAGTCACCGTAGCTCAAGAAGGGATGGTGATTCAGGAAGATGGGCTGGTTGTCAATGACGACATACAGCTCAAATGCGACTTGCTCGAAGCGTTCAAGCATTTCGGCTCGCAGGTGATAGATGTCGTGGTTACCCACAACCAGCACAATCCTTCCGTTGAGTTGGTCAAGGAAACGGTACCACACTTCTGCTCCGCCAAAGGCGAAGTCGCCCAGGTGGAACACCAGGTCGTTCTTGCCGACCGCACGGTTCCAGTTCTCGATGAGCGCCTGGTTCATCTCTTCAATATCGCCGAAGGGACGATTGCAGTGGCGCAGGATGGATGTGTGGCCGAAGTGGGTGTCTGATGTGAAAAACACTTTCTTTCCCGAGAGCGTATTCCCCGGTTTCAATTTACCTGCCTGCATCAGGTGCAAGGCAATCGTGTCTAGTCTTTCGTTCATAATTCGACGTTTTGTGCGCCCCAGTCGGAGCGATGAATAATTAAGTATGTAGGCGGATGCGAGCAACATGCGGAAGCCATTCGTGAAATATGATATAATTTGAATGCGGATGCCAATTAGTATGATTCGCGTAATTCGTAGTTTAAAAATAAAAGAAGAGCGGTTGGAATTCGACTTTCCAACCGCTCTTTATCGTTTGCTTGAGCACTGTCTTGGGATATGGCTACACGTTACATCACTTTGTGAGTGTCACGTTGGCACCGGTTCCTGAAAGTCGTTGAGCATATTTCGGGCATTGCAAAATCTGGGGTGCAGATATGGCGATCGGCTTCAAACCTACTCGTGGCCTGAACGTTTTTGCCCTTAAATATGTCAACTCTCAGTGTCAGCATGATAGCCTTTCTCTAAAATTGGCCGCAAAATTACACCTTTTCACCGTAACCGCCAAATTTCCAACGGACTTCTTACTTGATGATGTATTTCTTGCCTGAGTTGATGTAGATTCCGGGAGCGGTAGGTTTGGTTTTATAGGTGCGGCCGGTGATGTCAAACCACAGGTTGCTGTCGTTGGCCGGTTCGTCACTCTCAATACTGTTGACGGCAGTAGTTGCCCTCTTGATGTATTCAATGCCGGCTGCAGCATCAATCTTGCCATAGCCCCACCTGATGGGGCTGGCGGCAGTGAACTCGTCGTTGCGCGAGGTGGCGGCGAGCACTTCCTTGATCTCATCTAATGTGAGGGTGGGGTCGGCTTGAAGCCACAGGGCGATGATGCCGCTCACCATGGGGCACGACATCGAGGTGCCAGACAGGACACCATAGGGATATCCCTGCCACTGCATCGACTCGGCAATCTCCTCTTTGCAGGTATAGTGGTTTATTGACGACACGATGTTGGAGCCTGGAGCGGCAACTGTTGGTTGTGCCACACCGTTTATCGACACGCCGTAGCTTGAAGTGATACTGATGTCGTTAAGCGTGAACCTGTCGCTAACATCACGAACAAGGCCAGTGTATTCACGCTCGGTGGTGTTTTCGTCAAAGGCATCAAATCCATCTGTCGTCTCCCACAAATCCATCTCGATGGGTGAAGATGACGACAGCGTGATGAAGAAAGACCATCGTTGATTGAGAACACCATACGCAGCAGTGTACAATTCAAGTTTGCCATCAACGACTGCTCCATAGATATACACGAAGCCATCCTGCATATATTGGCTGAGTATCTCGTCATCATCGCTCAATATTTCTATATAGCCCTCATCCAGCGACGAGGTGATAGTGAATGGCTCAGATTGCCATACCATCTCGCCACTTCTGTGATTTAACATGCCCACTTGGACGCTTAATGTATCGTTCTCGCCCAACGTGTTGCGTGAATAGCCACATGCTGTCGAGGAAATACTTCTTGAGGTGTTACCGTCTTGGTCAATAGTAAAAATGGGTCGTGCAAGAAACGCGTTCAGGCTGCTGTTCTCTTCATCAAATGCCTTGTAGATGTGAAGCCTTTTGAAACCTTCATTTCCAACACTGAACACGGGAATGACATGATGAGACAACTCATCAATCAGTTCCGGCATTGTACCGGTGCCATTGTGGGGGCCATGCTGTGAGTTCATACTTGCGCTAAGCACTACGGGAGCGTCGATTTGCTGGGCGTAATGTGCCACGAATTGGAAGGCTATCTCGTTCACATCTCTCTCTCCTATAGCCGATACAAGCACGATGTCGGCATCGGGAGCCATGCCGCCAAATCCCAGCGGCGAGCGTGTGCCGGCAGCAATGCCGGCGGTGTGGGTGCCATGTAAGATATTGTCGGTATCGGTGGTGAGGGTGGCA
>CACYAW010000098.1 GCA_902772455.1 uncultured Bacteroidales bacterium | reverse complement strand
AGAATAGTCCGGCTCCCACTCATAATAGAGACGCAACGAGCGCACATCGTCGGTGCGGTATTCCACGTCAACATGGTAATAGGCAGCGAGTTCGGCCAGTATCTGCTCCAGCGGCACGTTGTCATAGAGCCGGGGCTCGGCCATGACCGTCAGTGTGTCGGTCGCTTGCTCAATAGCCTCTGGAGTCTCGTCAGCAGTGACAGCAGGGGTTTCAGGCTTGACAGCAACGGTCTCCTCTGTCGTCTGCTTTTGCAGGCCGAAGAAACCTGTCTTGACGGCAGCATAGGAGACTCCAAAGAGAACCAAAGCAATCGCGGCGGTTGCTGCCACCTTGCGCCACATGGGGATGATGGTGGCACGAGGACGTTGTGACTGGGCCAGACGTTCCCATTCGGCATCGATGGTCTCCCCGCTCACCTCGGGTGAAGGGGCGGTGCTCTTGACTTTCGCCATCAGGGTATAAAGTTCACGGCACTCGTCATCGGCAAGAATCTCTTGCCATTGTGCCTCGCTGTAACGCTCGGGTTGTTCCAGCATCTGGAATAGTAAATCGGTCTTGTTCATTGCTCAATAGTCTTTTAGCGTTTGACGTAATTGACGGAGTGCGCTGTGCAGATGCTTGTAGATGGTGGTATGGCTCACGCCCAGGCGCCGAGCGACCTCGGTCAAGGCCACACCCTCATGAAAATGCAGACGTATCACCTCACGGCACACAGGCGGAACCAGAGCATCGATGCCCTTGCTGAGCACTTCAATTTCGCGTTCGAGGTCCTCGGGCGATGTCTGTTCCGCTACAGTGTGGGGAATGAGGTACTGCTGCAACTGGGCATGCAGCCGGCGGTCACGCATCACGTTCAGGCACTGGTTGCGCACGCATGACAACAGATAAGACAGGGCGGTCGATTCACGCAGTTCCGTTTGTTCCACAAGCAACTTGGCAAAGACGTCGTGCACAACGTCCTTGCTGTCGTCATCGTCGTGCAACAGCATGTAAGCCAGCCGATGCATCGCACTGTAATGCTTCCTGAACAGCCGTTCGATATGTCTTTCTCTGTCTGTCATACACTCAATATACACACAGAAACCGATTTTTTAAACCCCAGACGGAGTTTTTTCTCGATCACGCGACAAAATTACCTATCAAAACCGACACCCACAACCCCCAAATGGGTACTTTGGGGATGCATGTTCACTATTATCTCATGGGATGAGAAACCATAGTCAAGCAAATTGCAATCCATGTGTAGATAGTTAGCTAGGGCTCTTTTCAAGCCCTCTTTTTAGAATAAATCTTTTTGACATGGAGGAGCACATCACCGCGCATTATCTTTGCCATGCGTGCGACACTCAACGTGTCATGGCTTGGCTAGGCGGATATAATCACAATAAACTAAATGTCAGCTAGTTGTATGATTATTTAACGGTATTTTAACACTTCCGCCCCACCTGAAAATGACTAAATAACGCCAAAAATAGGGGGTTCAAGACTGCCTCTTGGTGGGGCCGCTTAACGATAAAATTCGGGGCGATGGGGGTAGTGGTTGCGTTGGGATTCGAAGGTGTGTGGGGAGGCTTTCAGTGTGGCGGTGTCGGCCATGATGTCATAGCTGGCGGCAATGCCGTCAAGGGTTACCTGTGCCGCGCCTGTGGCGGGGCTGGCAATCGTCGGGACGGGGATATCCCAGCCGTAGAACCCGTTGAGGGCGGCGAGCATCATGGCGGTGCCGCGCTGCTTGCCCTCGCGGCTGTAGCCGGCGATGTGGGGGGTGGCGACAATGGCCTTGTCGAGCAGGGCAGGGGAGATGTCGGGCTCGTTTTCCCAGCAGTCGAGTCCTACGTCGCCATGCCAGCGCAAGAGGGCATCGTTGTCGGCAATGGGGCCGCGGGCGGCATCGAGAATGAGGCGGCAACGGGCCAGGCCGTCAAGAAACGCCTGGTCACACAGGTGCCACGTGGGCCACTGGCCGTCACGTGTGATGGGGGTGTGGAAGGTGATGATGTCGCAGCGACGCTGCAACTCGGTCAAGGGCGAGAAAATTACATCATCGGAACCGTCCCTATTTTTGGCGACGCCATCCGTTCCTTCCGTCAACTCCGTTCTCTCAGCCATTTCCCTGGGGGGATCGTTGAGCAGGACGGTGAAGCCGAGTTGGGTGGCCCAGCGGGCAACGATGGAGCCGATGTGGCCCACACCGACGATGCCCAGCGTCAGGCCGTCGGCCGAGGCGATGCCGCGCCGCCGCATCCAAGCGTTGATGGCGCAGAATACCCATTGGGCAACGGCGGGCGCATTGCAGCCGGGCGCGTTACGCACGGTGATGCCGTGGCTGGCGCAGTAGTCCAGGTCGATGTGGTCGGTGCCGATGGTCGCCGAGCCGATGAAGCGCACACGGCTGCCGTCGAGCAGGTCGGCATTGCAGCGGGTGCGGGTGCGCACGATGAGCGCGTCGGCGTCCTTGACGGCCTCGCGGGTGATGTCGCCAGGCTCCAGGTAGAGCACTTCGGCACGGGGCTCAATCAGTCCCTGAATGTTGGGAATATGGCTATCGACAATGATTCTCATGGCATCAAGACATTTGCGGCAAACAAGCCGATGCAACCGGCGATGAGCAGCAGGATAAAAATGTAACGGTGCTGGAACATGTTGCGCAGGGTGTGGAAATGGGCGATCTGGACGGCCGTCATGAGCCCCAGCAGGGGCAGATAGACGGTCACGTTGCTGTAGTCGATGCACATGGCAATAACCGCCATGACCAGCACGAAGACGAAGAAGGCGTTATACACGCGCGTCTGCATCCTGTAGTTCATGATGGTCATCAGATTCATCACGGCGAGCACGATGCCCAGCAATGCCGTGATGACTGCCAGCACCAACGTCAGATTGGTCCAGGGCTGGCCGGTCAGCGTCCAGATGCCGTTGATGTGCGGCGCCGTAAAGCCGCTGGGCGCGACGATGCCCAGGCCGAGAACTATCCAGAATGGTGTCACCAGGCCAAAGAGCATGGCCAGCAGCCCCTTGAGGTTGAACACGCCCATATTGAGGAACCCCAGAATAAAAGCGGGAATCAGGAACAGGAAACCGTAGTGGAACATGCTGCCCGCCGCCACGATGGCGAAAATCAGGAAAATGCTGCGCTGCGCATGGCGGTCCTGGTAGGAGGCGAACAGCGGCAAAATGGCAATCGACGTCAGCAGGCACAACAGCGTGCCGGCGTTGAACGATACCAAACCGGCAGGATGGGCCAGCTGCAAAAGGAAAAACGCCGAGACGAACAGGTGGGTCACCGCACGCACATAGCTGAACACCTTGTTCAGCGCCAGCATGATGCCGCCTGTCGCGAGCAGGCTCAGCACGTTGATGCTCACCGATAGCGGCCCGTAGTCAATGAGGCGGCCCTTGAGGGAGAAAAACAGGCCCTCGCTCTCGGACGGTGCCGAATGGACTCCGAACATCAAGGCAACGACTGTGGCTGCTATGAGCGCCAGCGCACACAGCACCATAAACGGCTTGCCGTTGAAGTACTCGTTGATATGCTCGCGAGTCGTCATTCCGCATCAATGCAGAAGACAAGAAAGACAATAAGGACAACAATCATTCTCTAAAAGAATTGATAACTATTGCCGTTGTTGTCTTTCTTGTCTCCTTTGAGATTTATTCGTTGTCGTTGTTGTCTTGTGGTTTGGTGTCGGTGGGCTCGTCGATGTCACGGCGTTTCCAGCTTTTGCGGCGGCCATGGATGATGGGCACTTCTTTCTCGGCACCCAGGGTGGGCTTGCGGTCGCGCAGGATGCGTTTGGCAAACATCTCTGAGTGGCGGAATTCCTGGTCGAAGTCGTTGTCATAGCGGCCCTTCCTGTCGCGGTTTTCCACATCGGACATCAGTTCGCGGTCACGGGTCACACGGTCACGGCGTTGGCGCTCCTCATCTCCGATGGGCTGGTCACCCTGGCGCGGGCGGCTTTGTTCGAAGCGGCGCGGAGGCCTTTCGTCGCGTCCACGGCGGTTGTCGTCAAAGCGACGTCCTCTTGGGCGTCCTTCATCGTCGTTACGGCGACGTGGACGGTCCTCGCGGACTTCACGGTCCACTTTGTGGTAATTGCCCTTACTGCGTTCACTGGCGCGGAAGCCCTCGTTGCGGATGTGGTCACCACGTTCACGCATATTGTCGTAACTGCCCTCAAAGATGACATACTGTAGCAGTTCGCAGTCCAGTCCGCCATTGTTGAGCGCATACTTCACCGAAGGCTTCAGCCCGATTTTGTAATACTGCTCCTTGTCGTAGCAGATGAGCCAGGCGTTATAGCCCTTGAAGGTGTGTTTGAGTTTGAAACCCAAATCATTGTAGAATTGTTCGATGTCCTCGACACTCAGGCGCTCACCGTAGGGCGGGTTGCTGATGAGTGTACCGCCAGCGGGCACCTCTTCAATATCATTGAAGTCGCGGCGCTCCAGCTCGATGTATTTGTTCAGTCCGGCATTCTTGA
This sequence comes from uncultured Bacteroidales bacterium, assembly GCA_902772455.1. Classification (GTDB taxonomy): domain Bacteria; phylum Bacteroidota; class Bacteroidia; order Bacteroidales; family Muribaculaceae; genus Sodaliphilus. The sequence goes on along the minus strand of CACYAW010000098.1, from coordinate 2,956 downwards.
CATTGGCGCGGGCGATGGCGATAGCCTTGCCCTCGATGTCGCTGCCATAAATCTTGTGGGTAAACTCCCGCTCGGCGCTGTCATCGTTATAGATTTTGTTGAACAGTTCCTCGTCATAGTCGGGCCACTGCTGGAACGCGTAACTGTCACGGTAAACGCCAGGGGCGATGTTGGCACCGATGAGGGCAGCCTCGATGAGGAACGTTCCTGAACCGCACATGGGATCAACGAGGTCGGTCTTGCCGTCCCACCCACTCAACATGATGATACCGGCGGCCAACACCTCGTTGATGGGGGCGTCGGTCTGGGCAACGCGCCAGCCGCGCTTGAACAGTGGGTCACCGCTGCTGTCGAGCGACAACGTCACGTCGCGGCCCGAGATGTGTACATCCAGACGGATCTCGGGATTGGTCAAGCGGATGTTGGGGCGATTGCCGTATTTCTCGTTAAAGAAGTCGGCGATGGCATCTTTGACACGATAGGTGACAAAGCGCGAATTGGTGAAATTCTCGCTGTAAACGGTGGCATCGATGGCAAATGTGGACTTGACGCTCATCAACTGTTCCCAGTCAAACGTCTTGAGCTGCTCATACAGGTCATCGGCACCGGTGGACTGCAATGTGAGGAAAGGCTTAAGCACTCGCACGGCAGTGTGGCAGGCAAAGTTAGCCCGGTAAAGCATCTCTTTATCGCCCTTGAATGCAACCACGCGGTTGCCCTCAGTCACATCTTCGGCGCCCAGAGCGCGCAACTCATCGGCAAGCACACCTTCCAGCCCTAGGAAGGTTTTGGCTACCATATTAAATTTGTCGGTCATCATGTTCTAGATATTAACTCGTTGAGTTTGCAAAGATACACCAAAAACTCGACATATCACGAAATAAATCACTATCTTTGCGCCAAATTATTATTTACTAACTTTTATTTCTTATTCAATGGAGAAAATTCAAGCAGGAAAATACGTGGAACTCGTGTATGAGATCTTCGTGGTCAATGGCGAGCAACAAGTGAGTGTTTTCAAGTTCAGCCAGGAGCATCCCGACGCCTTCGTCTTTGGGATGGACCTGACACTCATCGAGGGTTTCCAGAATCACATCTTGGGACTGGAGCAGGGTCAGCAGTTTGACTTCACCCTCAAGCCCGAAGAGGCTTTCGGCAAAAAGGATCCCGACCTGATATATGAGTTGGAAAAGGAAGTCTTCCATGTGGATGGCAAGTTTGACCATGAGCACGTGCGCCCGGGTGCCATCATCCCGATGATGACCCAGGACGGCATGCGCGTCGAGGGCGTTGTCACTCAGGTGACCGACGACAAGGTGACCATGGACTTCAACCACCAGCTCGCAGGCGAGACCGTACGCTATGCCGGTGTCGTGCAACTGGTGCGTGACGCCACTCCCGAGGAACTCCAACCCAAGCACCACGGCTGCGGATGCGGCTGTGGGGACTGCAGCGACGGCTGTGACCACGAGCACGGCGACGGCTGCAACTGCGGTTGCGGCGGCTGCTAATCCCTCAACGAATCCACCGTCGACGAATTAAACCGTCTGCGAATTAAACCGTCAGCGAATTTAACGAATTAAACGAAATTAATTGTTGGCCCTTTAAACTGGTATTGGCTGATAAAACGTGGTTCCATGAGTGATAAGATTATTTTCCGTGAAGAATCTTTTCATCTGGTAGGTGCAGCAATAGAAGTGCACAAAGAAATTGGATGCGGTTTCACTGAGCCCGTTTATCAAGAAGCATTTGAAGAAGAGCTTCGATTGAGAGGTATCCCTTTTGAACGAGAAAAAGTTATTAATTTGACTTATAAAGGGAAAGTACTGTCTAAGAGTTTCAGACCCGATTTTGTGTGTTATGACAAGATAATCGTGGAACTTAAAGCAGTCAGTGACTTCACCGATGAGCACATCTCCCAAGTTTATAATTATCTTAAAGCCAGTGGATTTAAATTGGGACTTCTTATTAATTTCGGCACAACATCGCTTAAGTACAAACGCATTCCGTGCAATCAAAAATGGTAATAGTTCGAAACCAAACAAGGAAAGCGGATGCCATTAGTTAAATTCGTTAAATTCGCCGACAAAAAAAGAAAGAATTCGCCGATGATATTATTAAGAGAATTCGCCGATAGAAAGAGAGGATTGGCTGGCGCAATGCTAAAAAAGTATAATCGGGCTATTGATTAAGGAAATTTTTCTTTAATTCATGTTGCACATTATGAATAATTGACTAATTTTGCGCCACGTTTCAATTAGGTAATTTCTTAAAACATTTATAATTAAAGATTTATTATGGCAAGATTTGATAAGGCTATCTTAGCCGAGAAGTACGGTATCACTGGTGTTAACGAGGTACTTTACAACCCCAGCTATGAGGTATTGTTCAATGAGGAGATGAAGCCCGGACTCGAAGGTTTTGACAAGGGTCAGGAGACCGAGCTGGGTGCCATCAACGTGATGACCGGCGTTTACACCGGCCGTTCGCCTAAGGACAAATTCATCGTTGACGATGCTAACAGCCACGACAAGGTGTGGTGGACTACTCCCGGTTACCCCAATGACAACAAGCCCGTGACCGAGGAAACTTGGGCTGCCTTGAAGGACCTCGCTGTGAAGCAGCTGAGCGGCAAGCGTCTGTTTGTTGTTGACGGCTTCTGCGGCGCCAACAAGGACACCCGCATGAAGGTGCGCTTCATCATGGAGGTGGCTTGGCAGGCTCACTTCGTGACCAACATGTTCATCCGTCCCCAGAACGAAGAGGAATTTGACCAGGAACCCGACTTCACCGTATATTGCGCCAGCAAGGCCAAGGTGGACAACTTTAAGGAACTGGGTCTGAACAGCGACACCGCCGTTGTCTTCAACGTGACCAGCAACGAGCAGGTTATCCTCAACACCTGGTACGGTGGTGAGATGAAGAAGGGTATGTTCTCGATGATGAACTACTTCCT
>CACYAW010000097.1 GCA_902772455.1 uncultured Bacteroidales bacterium | reverse complement strand
ATAAGAGAACAGCACGTTCTCGGCAGCACGGCCCTGGTGGGTGGGGATGACATACTTGAAGCCGAAGATGCGTTGTACCACGCTCTCAAACTTGTAGAATGAGGTGGCACCGGCGTAACTCTCGTCACCCAGCATCATCTCAGCCCACTGGTGGTCGCTCATCGCGCCCGTACCAGAGTCGGTAAGGCAGTCGATGTAAACCTGCTCGGCCTTGAGCATGAAAACGTTGTTGTGGGCTTCCTTGAGCCACTGTTCACGCTCGGCACGGGTGCTCTTGCGCAGAGGCTCGATCATCTTGATTTTCCAAGATTCAGCAAATGGTAATTCCATTGTATATCAATTATTTATGTTAAACTTTTATTATCGTTTTTACCAAAAATTGAACCCCCTGAAAAGGTAATTATATTCAATTTTTATGCAAAGTTACGGCAACTTGGCAAACTGGCAAAATCTCAGCCGTTTTTTTTGCCCCATTGATTTTTTTTAACAATTACTTGGCCCCATGCAACCACTCAAAGCCCCCGCCGTTCTTTAATTCCCACAACCACAAAAATGGGAAGACAATAAGGACAAGAAAGACAATCTATTATTTGGCCATCCGGATTTTTTTATAAAATTCTGCTTTTACAACTTGAACAGCTTGATTATTAAACAGTTGTTATACGTCTAGACAGAGTAAAAAACATGAATGGCCATCTCTTGGCTGCGCGCTTTGGTGTTTCTTGTCTTCAAATAATAAACCAGGGGACCTACTGGGGCATGTGGCCCGTAGTGTCCCCTGGACAGTGTGCTAGCTTCTATGGAGAAATTTCTTTTTCCTTGACAGGCAGCCTCACTAATAGCCGCAGCGCGTACGGCTTGGATTGTTCACCGGATAGGTGGGGTAGCTGGGATAAACGGGGCGATCGGTGTCATTGTTGAGGATGACCAGAGCGCCTATCACTCCCGGAATCCATCCTGCTAGGGTGAGTATCGTCACAATCAGGAACGATCCGCAACCCTTATCCAGCACAGCCAGCGGTGGGAAAATCACCGATAAAAGTACTCTAAACACAGACATCGTTCAACTCCTTTCTTTATTAATAACTTTTATTATACTCTCGACTCTAAAACTGCAAATCCTATGCCAAAACATATCGGCACCCCTAAAAAAGGAGTGCCGACATCATTTATTAAATAACATCGATTGTGTCAGAACGGCTTGTCCTCGCTTCCTGTGAAGGACTGGAACAACGCATTGGCAAGGCTGGATGCGCCGATGCGGAAGTACTGGTTTTTCAACCACTTCTCGCCCAGCACTTCCTTGACGATGGTATAGTACTTGACGGCGTCCTCGGTGCTGCGGATACCACCCGAAGCCTTGAAGCCCACCATGCGGCCATGCTGCACAAAGTACTCCTTGATGCACTGGCACATCACATAGGCGGCCTCCAGCGACGCACCGGGATAGATCTTGCCCGTCGAGGTCTTGATAAAGTCACATCCCGAATACATCGACAGGATGCTGGCGCGGCGGATGGCCTCGGCACTCTTCAACAGACCGGTCTCGAGGATGACTTTCAAGGGACGGTCACCCACAACTTGCTTGATTTCGGCGATTTCATCGCACAATTCCTCATAGGCCTCGTCCTTGAAGTAACCCACATTCAACACAATGTCCACCTCATCGGCACCATCGGCAATGGCCAGGGCCGTTTCGGCGATTTTGGTCTCGATGTGCGCTTGTGACGAGGGGAAGCAGGCGCTGCACACGGCAACGTCAACGCCACTCACCTCAAGGGTGCCGCGAACAACGGCGGCAAAGTTGCTATAGACGCAGATAGCGGCCACATTCTTGTACTGGGGGTAGTTGTTGTCAAAGTCGTTGACTTTTTGTACAAACTTGGCCACGCTGCTCTCGCTGTCCTCAGTGGCCAGGGTGGTCAAATCCACACAGTTCAGCAGGAACTGCTGCACCTCGGGAGTGTTGTTCTCGGCAGCGTGCTTGTCGATGATTTCCTGAACGGCGGCAGTCACGGCAGCGTCGTCGATGGTGACGTTGCTCTGGTTGATGGCGGTCATGTACTTGTCCATGGGCTTGTGGTCATGCTCGTGATGCTCACATCCGCATCCGCAATGTTCGTGTTCGTGATTACTCATAATACTTTGATATTTTATTGGTTAGTAAGTTTCGTGTTGTGGATATGCCTCTCCTTGTCACGCGATGTCTTCTTGGCAAAGTTGCGCTCTAGGGCGGCATCCAGGTCGATGCCCGTCTGGTTGGCCAGGCACATCACCACCCACATAACGTCGGCCAACTCGTCGGCCAGATCCAGGTCATCGCCCGGCTTGCTCGACTGGTCGCCGTAGCGGCGGGCTATCACGCGTGCCACCTCGCCCACTTCCTCGGTGAGCACAGCCATATTCGTCAGCTCGCTGAAGTAGCGCACCCCATATCGTTTAATCCAAGCGTCAACACGCTCCTGGGCTTCTTGTATCGTCATAGTGACGCAAAGGTAATACTTTTTTAATGAATAATGAACTTTTGATGGCCTATTGTTGGAATTTCCAAGCGCAATATGCACAATTATGATGAATGGCTGCGTAATTAGTGACAAATGGCCAAAAATGCCGATAAACAAAGGTTTTCTTGCCTTTTCCAACTATTTTTCAATCTTACCGAAAATAATAGAAAAATTCCTTTGCCATGTCCCCGCTTTATACTAATTTCGCATTTTCTTTCTCATTAACCCTCTAAATTCATGAAAACTATCTTAAGTTTTTTCGGCTTCGATGAAGCAAAGCACAAGGTGAGAACCGAGCTCTTGGCTGGTCTCACCACGTTTTTAACTATGAGCTACATTCTCGCTGTCAACCCGCTCATATTGGGTGATGCAGGCATGGACAAGGGAGCTGTCTTCACAGCTACTGTAGTTGCAGCCGCCATCGCCACTCTGGTGATGGCGGTTTATGCTAAACTCCCGTTTGCCCTGGCGTCGGGCATGGGATTGAATGCATTCTTTGCTTACACACTTGTGGTTGTCATGGGTTTCACTTGGCAACAGGCACTGGCTGCCGTGTTTATTGAAGGTGTCGTATTCATCTTGCTCACGGCCTTCCGTGTGCGCGAAGCTATTGTGAACGCCATCCCCCTGAATATGCGCTATGCGATCTCGGTGGGTATTGGCTTTTTCATCGCTTTTATCGGCCTGAGAAATGGCGGCATTATCATCAAGAGTGATGCCACGGTAACGACGCTCGCTCCATGGACAGCCACATCGCTCCTTGCCATTGGCGGCGTTGTTCTGGGCAGCGTGCTCATGGCGTTGAAAGTGCGCGGAGCCCTGTTCTACACCATCATTGCCATGACGCTGATTGGCATTCCCATCGGTGTGACACAGATTCCTGAAGGGTTCACGCTATTGAGTCTGCCGGCCTCGATCGAGCCAGTGGCTTTCCACTTGGATTTCTCACGTTTCCTGAGTTTTGACATCGAGTATTATATCATTGTGTTCACGCTGGTGTTCATGGACCTCTTCGACACCCTGGGCACTCTCATCGGAACAACGACAAGCGCCGGCATGGTCGATAAGAATGGACGCATCCAGGGTCTGAACCGCGCCCTCATGGCCGATGCCGTGGGCACCACGGTGGGCGCCCTGGCAGGCACCTCTACCGTGACTACCTTTGTCGAGAGCACCACGGGCATTGCCGCTGGTGGCCGCACGGGCCTCACCTCGTTCACGGTGGCTGTGCTGTTCCTCTTGGCATTGTTCTTCTCGCCCTTCTTCCTGATTATTCCTGCCGCCGCCACAACAAGCGCACTGGTGCTGGTGGGTGTGCTGATGATTCGCTCCATCACCAAGATTGACCTCAGTGACATCACCGAGGCGTTCCCCTGCTTCGTTACCATCCTGATGATGCCTTTCACGGCAAGCATTGCCGAGGGTATCGTGCTGGGCATGCTCAGTTATGTACTGGTAAAACTCCTGAGCGGACGTTATCGTCAAGTGTCGGTTGCCATGTATATCCTGGCTGCATTCTTTGTGCTGAAGTATGTAGCACCATTGTTGTAAATTAAAAAATTGTATATATATTTGTCTCACTTTTTAAAATCAAATCAACAAAATGAAAAAGCAGATTCTCTTTGCCGTGCTGACGCTTTTGGGCATGGCTGTGCAGGCACAGGACGTGCAGCTGCACTATGACTTCGGCCGCAACATCTATCCCGATGAGGAGGCAGGTCGTCAAAAGGTTACCATGACCCTCGAACAGTTCAAGGCCGACAAGTGGGGCTCGTGGTTCTACTTTGTGGATATCGACTTCAGCCGCAAGTTCACCGAGGGTGCCTATGCCGAGATCTCTCGCGAATTCAACCTCAGCAAGAAGGTTCCCATTGCTGCACACGTTGAGTATAACGGCGGTCTGAACCGCTTCGGCAGTTTCCAGCAGGCCGCCCTGGTGGGTGCTGCATGGAATGGCCACTCGGCTGATTTCTCCAAGACCTACTCGTTGCAACTCATGTACAAGCACTACTTCAAGAGCTATGAGTACACCCGCAGCTACCCCAGCTTCCAGCTCACCGGCGTTTGGGGCCTGAACTTTGCCAAGGGCAAATGCACGTTCTCGGGCTTTATCGACTTGTGGCGCGGTGAGAAGAGCAATGGCCACGGCCAACTCGTGGTGCTGACCGAGCCGCAGCTGTGGTATAACGCAACCTCGCACTTCAGCGTCGGCACCGAGATTGAGATCAGCAACAACTTTGTCTACAACACCTACAACGACAAAACGTTCTTCGTCAATCCCACATTGGGAGCCAAATGGAATTTCTAAAATGCTCCTTGCAGCAATAGGACATTTCATTTGCTGGTAATAATATGAAAGCATTGCTTTGGCATCTTGTCAAGGCAATGCTTTATTACATGCGAAATTCATTGTCTATCTTCGTTTTATGCTTTCTTTGGAAAAAAAGTGTGTATTATTGCATTTTTTCGTTATTTTTCTTTGCTGTTTCACAGATTATGTGTAATATTGCTTCCCGAAAATAATTAACCTCTCACAAAAGAAGATGTAATGATGAATAACGAATTTGACCCAAAAGCTATTGCTAAAACAATTGATATCGAGGAACTTTACGACCTCGATATTACTATCGCACGTTTTATCCTGCCTCGACTCATGGTATTCAAAGAGCATTGCGAACGCACCCCAAACCTGAATATGTCGCGCGAGGAATGGACCCAGATTCTGGACAAGATGATTTATGCCTTTGACCGCATCGCTTGCCAGACCGAGGAGGATACCCCCGAGTACAAGGCCTATATCAAGGCCATCTGGAACAACGAGCAGGACCTGGCCGACCTCAAACGTGAAGCCAAGGCCTCGCTCAAGCCCATCAGTGAGGGCCTGTCGCTCTACCACAAGTATTACCGTAGCCTGTGGTGGTAGTTCTTGATTAGGGTTTAGTGATTAGTGATTAGTGATTATCACATGACTAAACCCTAACACCTAAAGCCTAAAGCCTGAAGCTAAAACACAATTTCAAGGCTTGATGTCCGTTATTATAGAAAATTAGAAAAAGACGATGAAACGGACGATTTTGATTCTTATAGCGATGTTGATGTTGACTCCTGCCGCCTTGCGTGCACAGGAGGCTGAAGTGTTGTACACTGGCTGGGGCGCAGGGTTCCACATCGGTGTGGGCGGCATGGTGCCCACGGGATCGCTGGCCGATGACCTGAAGGGATGCGCCGTGTTCACGGGCGGCTTTGATTTGGTATATCGGCGTGCCAGACTCAAAATCGATGTGAACTATAGCCAGCCCTCGTTCAAGAACGAGAACCCCTATGCCGTCTATGACAGCCAGGGCCGCAACCTGCAACTCAACGGCACGGCAAACACCACCAACCTGGGTGCGGGCCTGCAGCTGGGCTACACAGTGTGGCAGCAGGGCAAGGTGAGCATCACCCCCTGCGTGGGCGTGAACTTCAACCGCCTGAGGTGGGATATGAACACCATCAAGTGGGAAAAGGACGAGGACGGTGAAGAAAGGCCGCAGATCGAAAACGTGACCGACGTGCACGAGAACAGCACCAGCTGGACGGCCAGCGTTGATGTTGACATCGTGCTGGGCGGCAAGTTCGTCGATTTGGGCGGCAAGAGCCACTACATCTCGTCGGTGCGCATCACCCCCTTCATCACCCATGCCGGCTACAGCCACCTGTCGCCAGCTGTCAAGGGAAACTGGATTGGCATGACCGTGAGCTATTCCGGCCTGTCGCGCCTCCTCTCCTCCCGCTAAGGACTTAGAACTAAATACTAGGGACTAGGGACTAGAAACTAGAAACTAGAAACTAGAAACTAGAAACTAGAAACTTAAAACTCTTTAACTAATAAATCTTGCTGGGATTCATTTCTTTATTCTACTTTTGCCCCAGGAAATGAAACGCTTGTTCCTCATATTAGCTATTGCCGTGACCATGACGGCGTTAACGGGCGCTAAGGTGCACGCCGCTCCCGCTGTGCAGGATCCGCTCGACAACATCGAGTTGCCCTCGGTGTTGCAGAAGACCTTTGCCGGCTACTACCACTTCATTGAGCCCTCGACGGGCGACACGCTGGCGATGATCGTTTTCAACCCCATCATCATCTATCCGCGCGAGCGTTTCCGCAACAAGGCCGAGGAGAAGTACTACTGGAAGACCGTGCGCGATATCAAGAAGACGCTGCCCTATGCCAAACTCATCAGCTCGACGTTGCTCGAGACCTATAAGTACATCGACACCTATCAGACTCAAAAGCAAAAACAGGCCTACCTCAAACGCTTTGAGAAAGAGCTGTTTGAGCAATACAAGCCACAGATGAAGAAGATGACTAAAAGCCAAGGCAAAATGCTCATCAAACTCATCAACCGCGAGACCAACCAGAGTAGTTACAGCATCTTGAAGGCCTTCCTGGGCACCTTCAGGGCTGGATTTTGGCAGACCTTCAGCAAATTCTTCGGCGCCAGCCTCAAGGCCGGCTACCATCCCAACAGAGACAAAAATGACGCCATGGTCGAGCGCATCTGCGTCCGTATCGAGCAGGGTGCCCTATAACCACCTCACCAACAATTAATTAACCACACTGCCGTATTTTTTATAGAATTCTATAAAAACTGCGGGCCGTGCAACGTGCTATAACAACACGAATGGCCATAAAAAATATTCATGACCATTCATGGTCATTCGTGGCCATTCGTGTTAAATTCATGCCATCAACCCGGTGTGGCTGGGGTCAAAAACACGAATAACCATAAAATCCCACGAATGGCCATTAATAAATATTTTTGATCATTGGTGGACATTCATGTTAAATTCTTGTCATCAAAAAATTGTCTTTTTTTTGTACCTTTGCAGGCTAATAGAGAAAATAACAACAAACTAAATAACAAGAGATAAGCCAAATGGAGAAAGAGAAGAAATTTGCACGCACGCTGGTGACAACGGCGTTGCCCTATGCTAACGGACCTGTTCACATCGGTCACCTGGCCGGTGTGTATGTGCCTGCCGACATCTATGTGCGCTACCTGCGTCTGCAGGGCGAGAATGTGCTGTTTGTGGGCGGTAGCGACGAGCACGGCGTGCCCGTGACCCAGCGCGCCCGCAAGGAGGGCATCACCCCGCAGCAGGTGGTGGACCGTTACCATACCATCATCAGGGATTCGTTTGAGGAACTGGGTATCTCCTATGATATCTATAGCCGCACGACCAGCAAGACGCATCACCAGTTCGCCGCAGAGTTCTTCCGCAAACTCTATGACGAGGGCAAGCTCATCGAGAAGGTGACCAAGCAGTTCTATGACGAGCAGGACGGCAAATTCCTGACCGACCGCGACGTCGAGGGCGAGTGCCCCTATTGCCACCACCCCGCCGCTAAGGGCAACCAGTGTGAGGACGGCTGCGGCCGCGACCTGGACCCCACCGAGCTCATCAACCCGCACGCCAAGGACAGCGACCATCCGCTCGTGCTCAAGGACACCACCAACTGGTTCCTGCCCCTGAACGAATATGAGGGCTGGCTCAAGGAGTGGATCCTCGAGGGCCATAAGGAATGGCGCAGCAACGTCTATGGCCAGTGCAAGTCGTGGCTCGACAACGGGCTGCAACCCCGCGCCATGACGCGCGACCTGGACTGGGGTATCCCCGTGCCCGTCGAGGGTGCCGAGGGCAAGGTGCTCTACGTGTGGTTTGACGCCCCCATCGGCTACATCAGCAACACCAAGGAGCTGTGCGACGCCCAGCCCGACCGCTGGGGCACGTGGCAGCAGTGGTGGCAGCAGCAGGACACCCGCCTCATCCACTTCATCGGCAAGGACAACATCGTGTTCCACTGCATCATCTTCCCCACGATGATGAAGGCCCATGGCGATTATGTCATGCCCGACAACGTGCCGGCCAACGAGTTCCTGAACCTGGAGGGCGACAAGATTTCTACCAGCCGCAACTGGGCCGTCTGGCTCGACCAAGGACAACGACTTCACCTGGAAGGACTTCCAGGCCCGCAACAACAACGAGCTGGTGGCCATCCTGGGCAACTTCGTGAACCGCGCCCTGGTGCTCACGCACAAGTTCTGTGAGGGCATCGTGCCCGAGGCCGGCGAACTCGCCGACATCGACCGCGCCGCCATCGAGGAATTCAAGAACGTGAAGGCCACGCTGAGCGACCACATCGAGCATTTCCACTTCCGTGAGGCCCTGAAGGACGCCATGGACCTGGCCCGCTGCGGCAACAAGTACCTGGCCGATACCGAGCCCTGGAAGCTTGCCAAGACCGACATGGCGCGTGTGCAGACCATCATGAATGTGGCCCTGCAGATTACCGCCAACCTGTCCATCGCCTTCGAGCCGTTCCTCCCCTTCAGCTCAGCCAAGCTGCGCAGCATGATCGGAATCAGCAAGGTGGACTGGAGCCGCCTGGGTGACATCGACATCTTGCCGGCCGGCCAACAGCTGGAGCAGCCCGTGCTGCTGTTCGAGAAGATTGAGGACGACGTTATCCAAGCCCAAATCGACCGTCTGGAGCGCATCAAGCAGGAGAACATCATCAACAACTTCAAGCCCAAACCCGTCACCACATCGTGCACCATCGACGACTTCGCCAAACTCGACATCCGCGTGGGCACCGTCGTGGCGTGCGAAAAGGTGAAGAAGGCCGACAAACTGCTGAAGTTCACCATCGACGACGGCATGGCAGGACGCACCATCATCAGCGGCATTGCCAAGTGGTATGAGCCCGAGGAACTGGTGGGCAAGCAGGTGTGCTTCATCGCCAATTTCCCGCCCCGCAAACTCAAGGGCATCGAGAGCCAGGGTATGATCCTGAGCGCCGAGGATGCCGGCGGCCGCCTCGTGGTCATCGGCCCGACAGGCCCCGTCAAGCCCGGTTGCCAAGTAGGGTGATTCAAGTGGCAGGACCACTTGAAGTTTAGAGTTTAGGACTTAGTGGTTAGAGAGTCTCTTCTTTAGCCACTTGTTTTTTATGTGGCAAATGCCGCTTGACGTTTAAAGCATAGAGGCATTCGCCAACGGCTAATAACTAACCCTTAAAAAGATTCACGTAGGCGTCGAGGCTGTTAGGGAAGCCGAGGACTTGGGCCACGTGGCGTTTCTTGTTATAGGCCGTGTGGGATTCCCCGTAGCCCATACACGCCATGATGACCGAGAGGGGCAGGCCGCAGCAGTACAAAGTGAGATAGTTGATGTCGGTCTCGCTCAGATTCGGACAATCGGCAATCGATTGGTCGATGATGTTGTTATATTGGCTGTTGGCATAGGTGCGCAGACTGACCCAAAATGCACTGTCGGGCTCACACTTGCGGTAAGCTTCCAAAAAGGCCTCACTGAATTTCTTGGGCGAGTTGACATGTTTAATGGCATGTTTTTCCACCAGTTGTGAAAAAATGTCGATTTGGTGGCGTATGGCCTGCTTGAGGTTGTCGCTCATCGCCTGGTGCGCATTGAGCTGCGACGTCAGCAAGGCGGTTTCGTTGTGTAGCCGTTCAATGGTTTCCTCGCTCTCCAGCACCTGTCGTTGCCGATCCTTGAGCCGTCTTCTCATGGCCATGACCGTCCACAGCGATGCCCCAGCCAGCAGCAATACGGTCAGCAACGAAACAATCCAGTTGTGCCTATAGCGCAACGATTTGTTTTTCAGCACTTCGTTGTCATATTTTGTTTCCACGTCCCGCAACTTGAACTGCATCGCATTATCACTCAACGAGTCAGCGATTTGACTGGCTTTCACGTAATAAAACTGAAATTGATTCGCATCACCATGGCAGCGTGCCAGTTCGGCCAGGCAGTCGTTATAGAGCACACGCGACCCGTCAGTGAGTTTATCCTTCTCCACCTGCTCCAGGTAATAATTTGCCGAATCCACCTTGTTGAGCTTTGCCAGTGTAAAAGCTGCCGCCATCAGCAGGTGGTTACGCTCGTCTGTATCTTTATCTGCCAGCGACACGGCGATATTCTTGGCCTCCTCGATATCCTTGACATTGTGGCTAAACATTTTCAAATCAGCCAGATACCGCTGGTTAAGGATTTCTATTGATTTCAGGTTTTGTGCCTTAATCAGCTTATCGGCTTGATCCAGATAAATGAGAGCACTGTCTTTACAATTGATAGCAGAATAGGAACTCCCTATCGTGGAGAGGCATTGGGCGACATAAAAGTTGTCGGGAACCTGACGGAAGTGGTACAGCGCTTGTTTCAGGAACGTGATGTCAGCGCTGTCCTTCACCAGATAGTCGCGGTACAGCGAACCGATCCTCAGATTGGCATAGCCCAAGTTAAAGTGGTCATCGGGAGTTGCGGCATCTGCCGACTGTTTATAATAGGTCATGGCCTCCTTGGGATGGTCCAGCACCTCGGTCACCGCACCTTTATAGAGATAGGCTCTTGTCAGTTTTTCATGCTCTCCATCATGGCGCTTGTAGTAATCCAGCGCCACATTGATGGTGCTGTCGCTCGTGATGTCCGCATAGCAGCGGTACTGCGCCTGCGTCAGCAGCAGTGCATAATAGGCCCGGTCACCAGCGCTCCGCAGGACAGCGCCATCGATGGAGCTGAGCACTTGC
>CACYAW010000096.1 GCA_902772455.1 uncultured Bacteroidales bacterium | reverse complement strand
TCAAGCGGCAGATCAGGTGACTTTTGTGCCGAATTCAATAATATTGCATTTTTTGACGGAAATCTTCATCAAAATACTTGCACAACAACTTAGGAAGCGGATTATGGGGATTGAATAGATTGCATCCGCGTTCCTTTATGGGATTTTGCTAATTTGGTTTTCTTGTTTTCTTTTGGACTCGAACCAAGGTTCTAAAACTAATGTCTAAGAGGCCTCTCGGCTTAGCCTGAGGGCCAATCAGATGAGAGGTTATTCGTTGATATGGAATTGTTAATGGATGTTAATAATGAAAACGGGGTTTGTAGATTTGAAATTATATGTTAAATTTGCAAACGAAATTGTAACATGTAATCAATATTTAATTTATTAATAAAACCCAAAGTAAAATGAAAAAGTATCTATTATTATTAGGATGTGTATGCATGGCGCTGTCTGCCCTTGCGGATGATACGGACATCAACAAAGTCCGAACTCACGATTTTGGTTCTTTCACTGTTAGTGCGACATCAACAGTAGTAACCCGTTATACGAGAGATGACAATCCCATCACTCATGGAGGAAAACCCAGACTTCCCGAAAGACCGGTAAGAGGGGGCAATCCAGATCCTGCATGTGATGAAACAACATCGTACAACTTACCTGGACATGTTGAATTGGTTGCTCAAGCCATATCATGTGTTGTTAGTGGAGTGAAACAAACTAATGGCGGAAAACCCAGGCTTCCCGAAAAGCCTCGTGGTGATGGCACAGGCATTGTCTATCCTCTCAGTGATGGATCGTCATCCTACTATGTAAATGTAGTAGATGCGGGGAGAAGGGAATTATTTCTGAAAAAGGCTGATCTTGTCGAATTTGGCAAAGAGCCGCTGGGTGGTAAGCCCAGAGATCCAGGACGACCCCTTTCTATCGATGATTTCTGGAATAATGTTCGTAATAATTCGAGCTATTCAAGTTCTAAGCCGACCATCGATGATGTCACCTCATTGATTGACCAATTGCTCAATGAAGGCCAGGGCCAAGAAAAGAGCGTCAATGACGTTACCACGTTGATTGATCGGATGCTTACCCAGCCCAAATGATCAAACGTAAAATAATAGCATTGCCAGGAAACGTTCCGGTCTATTACCTGCAAGTGATAAAGGAACGATTTCCTGGCTTTGCCCAGTGTGGCGGCTTGATGTCAACGCCACGCGTAATACAATAAACTCCTAGCAACACAGCTGTTAATTCTTTAAGTTTCGCTTTCGCTCAACTTTGGGTGTTTTACCTGGCCTTAGTTTAAAGTTCATTAGGCTTAGGAAGAAAACAGAAGGGAGGTGCCGTCAAGACGATTGGGGGCAACTCCCCTTTTCTGATTCTAACCACACGTTTATGAAAAAATTATTAGCACTGACATTTCAATGATCTTTTTTGTCTGATGCAAATTTAGAATGTGATTGTCACTGCTGTCAACTTTTTTTGCCACAAAAATCAAAAGTGTCAAATTTTTTTACACTAAAGTGTCAAATTTTTTTACACTTTTGCCTTCTCGCCCCATTTTTTTCATCTCTCAGGCAAAACCTACAATGGGAAGAATGAGTGAGAATAGCCTTGCGGGAACAGCTGGCGATGAAAGCCAAAAGCCGGAAGAAACTCCACATTGGGTCATGTGGGTCGGAAATAAGGCTTGAATAGAGGCGATGAGAATGAACCATAGTTGGGTTTTGTGGTGTATGTCCTCGAGTTTTTTATGAATCGCCGCCATCAAACGCAAAAAGATATTGAGTAAGGTTGGCACTTTGGACTATTATTTGTAATTTCGCTGCCGTTATGCAGAATTACGGTACAATATTAATTATTGATGATAACGAGGCGATTCTCACTGCGCTGAAGTATTGCCTGATGGGGACGTTTGAAAAGGTGTTGACGTTGACTTCGCCCGACACGCTCCTCACGATGATGAATCAGGAGCATGTGGACATCGTCTTGCTGGACATGAATTTCACACTGGGCGTGAACAGCGGTCAGGACGGACTGTTCTGGCTGCAAGCCATCCATAAACGCCATCCCGAAATTCCAGTGGTGCTGATCACTGCCTATGCCGACGTGCAGCTGGCGGTGCGAGGCCTGAAACGTGGCGCTGCCGACTTCATCACCAAGCCCTGGGACAACGATGACCTGGTGCGCAAGCTCAAAGAGGTGCTGGACAAGGCGCATGAATTAAAGCCGCTCGACGAGCTGGAATCCAGTCACATCAAGCGCGCCATCGACCTGTGCGACGGCAACCTGTCCAAAGCGGCCGATATGCTGGGCGTCACCCGCCAGACGTTGTATAACAAGATGAAAAAGCTGCAATGAGTACCGAACTGTGGATTATTGCCGCTGTGGTAGTGGTGTTTGCCCTGTGGTTCTGGCATCACCAGCGCATGCTTGCCAAGCGTGCCCACATGATGCAGGAGGCAATCCACAACCGTGACCTGACCTTTCGCCTGCCCACGCGCCACATGTTCAGTGGCGAGCGTGCCCTGCAGGAGGCGCTCAACCAGCTGGGGGAGCACGTGCGCGAGCAGGTCAACCTTGGCGAGGTGGAGTCCTGGGAAAAACTCACGCGGGTATTGACCCACGAGATCATGAACGCCACCGCCCCCATTGCCAGCATCAGCCAGATGATGCTCAACAGCCCCACCGTGAAAGGCTCTGACCTGGAAGAGGGCGTGAAAGCCATCCACAACACGGTAACCCACCTCAACTCCTTTGTGGACGGCTACCGCAAATACTCCGAGCTGCAGAAGCCTGTTCCCCAGATGGTTGATCTTGCTGCCGTCATCAGTGAAGTGGAACGCTTGTATCCCGATGTGGAATGGTATAACAAACTGCAGGACGAGATCTTGATCAAGACCGACCCGAACCTGTTGCGCCAGATTCTCATCAACCTGATTAAGAACGCGATCGAAGCCGGCGCCACAAAACTGGGCATGGAGTGCAGGCAGGTTCAAGAGGGCAGGGTGATGCTCTACTCCAGCAACAACGGCGAGCCCATTCCCGCCGATGCGCGTTCCTCGATCTTTATTCCCTTCTTCACCACCAAGCGCAAGGGCAACGGCATTGGGCTGTCCCTGAGCCGCCGCCTGCTCACTATCCAGGGCGGAATGATGTCGCTGCTTGACGAACCGCGTCCGGGTTTCTATACCACTTTCCTGTTGGAATTCCCAAGATAGCAGGGAAATATGGACTGATGTCCGCTTACGGGTGTGGTTTTGTTGAAAACTCTTGCGCGGAAAAAGTTGACTTTTCAAATAATTGCAGTAAATTTGCCTGTTAAAACATTTTGACAGGTAAAATGACAGGTAAAAAGCTATTTATGGCATTGACCGTGAGCGCATTGGCGTTGACGGGAACGGCTACTGCCCCCGACTGGCAAGAGCAGGTTGACGGGCTTATCGCACAGGGCGAATTTGCCCGTGCCGAGAAAGTGATGAAATCCCTCCCCAAGAAGGTTCGTCAGGCCGATGCCGTGCGCATCGACTCGTTGCGCACCATCATGCAGCGCATCCGCACCGACTTCCGCATCACCCCCGAGGAGGGCGTGAAGAAGATCCGCGAGAAGATGCCCGAGGCGACCGATGCCCAAATCCAGCACTGGAAGGACACCCGTGCCCTGGAAGTGATGAACATCGACGGCAAGGAGATGTGGTTCCGCAAGAGCGTGGGCAACCTGTGGCTGCTGGGCAAGGAATTTGCCGCCCAAAATGCCGCCGACAACCACGAGAGTTTCCTCACCCGCCGCAAGTATTATCTGGAGGCCATGCGCACCCCTGCCGACAAGAACAACGTGCGTGACTGGCGTCATGTGAACATCACGTTCACCCTCGACGTCAATGCCGATGCCGTGCCCGCCGGCGAGACCCTGCGCGTGTGGATGCCGTTCCCCTACGAGAACCTGCGCCAAAAGAACATCCGCCTCGAGAGCAGCAACCGCGAGGTGACCTTCAGCCAGGGCAGCAAGCATCATACCGTCTATATGGAAGCCGTGGCCGAGAAAGGCAAGCCGACGCACTTTGAATACACCTTCTCCTATGACGTGGGCGAGCGCCATTACAGCCAGCAGGACCTGATTGCCATGCTGGAGCCGTACAATACCGCCAGTGCTGAGTACAAGCGCTACACGGGCGACGAGCCGCGCCACGTCATCATCACCGACGAGATGCGTGCCTTGGCCCGTAAAATCGTGGGCAGCGAGACCAACCCTGTGCTGCAAGCCGCCAAAATATATGAGTGGATAGGCTATAACCTGCCGTGGGCCGGCGCCCGTGAATACAGCACCCTGGCCAACATCCCGCAGTATGTCATCGAGAACAACCACGGTGACTGCGGGCAGGTGGGACTGCTCTACATCACGCTGGCGCGCTCGCTGGGCATTCCCGCACGCTGGGAGAGCGGCTGGATGCTGCACCCCGACGAGATCAACTGGCACGACTGGTGCGAGACCTACTTTGAGGGCATCGGCTGGATTCCCACCGACCCGTCATTCGGCCGCACTGCCGTGGGCACCCCGCTTAACGATTACTATGCCACGGGCATCGACGTGTACCGCATGGCGAGCAATGAGGGAGTGGGCGATGTGTTGAGCCCCCCTAAGACCTACATCCGCAGCGAGACCGTCGATTTCCAGCCCGGCGAGGTCGAGTGGCGCAAGGGTAACCTGTTCTATGACAAGTGGGACAGCCATCTTAAAGTCAATTCAATAACTCCGATAAAGAAATGAAAATCAAATCGTTAATCATAGCGTTTGCCTTGGCCCTGACGAGCCTCGCCGCCATGGCTGTCACGCCCGATAAGGCTCTTGCCGACCTCAAACAGCGCATTGCCCCCGACAAGCGAACCGCCATTTGGGACGTCAAGGCCACCCAACAGGGCCGCAAGTGGGTGCTCACCGGCACTGTGGGAACCCAGGCTCAAAAGAAAGCCATCCTGGCCGCCATGCTCAAGAACGGCTACAGCGGCTTTACCGACAAAATCACCGTCCTCGAGGACGGCATCCCCGCTTCGCGCAAGTGGGCGCAGGTCAAGCTGAGCATTGCCACGTTGCGCACCGAGCCTAAGCATAGCGCCGAAATCGCTACTCAAGGCATTATGGGCACTCCTGTCAAGGTGTTGCAAAAGGCTGACGACTGGTACCGTGTGCAGATGGCCGACGACTACATCGCCTACGTCCCCGAGAGCTCCCTCTCGTTCAAGACCGAGGCGCAGATGAAGGCTTGGCGCAAGGCAAAGCGCTACATCGTCACCGCCTATGACTCGCGCCTGGTGACCCAGCCCCGTGGCGATGAGACCGTGAGCGACCTGGTGATGGGCAACATCCTGGAATACAAGGCTTCACAAGGCAACTGGCTCAAACTGGCCACCCCCGACGACAGAGTGGGGTGGGTGGATGCCGCCGTTGTGGCCGAGCTCTCGCAGTGGAGCCAGCAGCCGTTCAATGCGGCCCAGATCGAGAAGACCGCACGCCGCATGATGGGTTCGAGCTACCTGTGGGGCGGCACCTCGACCAAGGTGACCGACTGCTCGGGCTTGACCAAGGTGAGCTACCTGAGCAACGGCATCATCCTGCAGCGTGACGCATCGCAGCAGGCGTTGACCGGCAAAATCATGAAACGAGGGACCGACTGGCGCCAGTATGAGACGGGTGACCTGCTGTTCTTTGGCAACGAGAAGACGGGACGTGTGACCCACGTGGGCATCTACCTGCGTGACGGCAATTACATCCACTGCTCTGGTCAGGTCAAAATCAATAGCCTGGATCCCAAGTCCAGCCAGTATCCTTACCTGTACTCGCCCCTGAGTGCCAGCCGCATCAAGGGCATGGTGGGCACCAAGGGCATCACCGCCCTGCGCAAGCACCCGTGGTACTTTTGAGAGGAGTGAGGAGTGAGGAGTTAGGAGTGAGAATCCATCCAGTCCATCCAGTCCATCCAGTCCATCCAGTTCATCCAATAGACGAGAAACTTAAAATTCAATATTATGGATCGTAGAAAATTTATTGCAGGAATGGGCCTGACGGCAATCGCCGCAGCATCGCCCGTATCGATTGAAGCTGTAGAGAAAGTGACCAGTAAAAAGCGCCGCCGCCATGCGGTGCCTCATGTTAACCAAGTACCCAAGACCGGCAAGCTGAAATTGTCGTTTTTCCCTTATGAACTCAAGCTGCGCCATGCCTTTAACCTGGCCCGTTACAGCCGCACCACCACGCCCGACGTGCAGGTGACGCTGGAATATGAAGGCATCAAGGGCTATGGCGAGGCCTCGATGCCCCCCTATCTGGGCGAGAGCGTGGAGAGCGTGACCGCTTTCCTGAACAAGCTCGACCTGGAGCAGTTCAAGGACCCCTTCTGCATCGAGGATATCCTGAGCTATGTCGACAGCGTTGACGAGAACAACCGTGCCGCCAAGGCCAGTATCGATATCGCCCTGCATGACCTGCTGGGCAAAATCATGGGACAGCCCTGGTACAAGATTTGGGGCTACAATCCCGAAAAGACGCCCGTGACCAGTTTCACCATCGGCATCGACACCCCCGAGGTCGTGCGCCAAAAGGTGGAAGAGGCACGCCCCTACAAGCTCATCAAGGCAAAGATGGGTTTGGATCAGGACCAGGCTACCATCAATATCATCAACGAGATGATGCCCGACGTGCCCATCTGCGTGGATTGCAACCAGGGCTGGAACAACAAGGAATACGCCTTGGAGATGTGCCACTGGCTCAAGGAGCACAACTGCATCTTCGTTGAACAGCCGTTCGATAAGACCTGGATTGACGAGCCGCTGCCCATCATCGCCGACGAGGCCTTCCAGCGCCTGCCCGACATCGTCAGGTTCAAGGGCGTGTATGACGGCATCAACATCAAGCTGATGAAGAGCACCGGCCTGTACGAGGCCCACAAGATGGTGACTCTGGCCCGCGCCCTCGACATGAAGGTGATGATCGGCTGTATGACCGAGACCTCATGTGCCGTGACCGCTGCCGCCAACCTGTCGCCCGTTGTGGACTATGCCGACCTGGACGGTAACCTGCTCATCGCTAACGACCGCTTCACGGGCATGACTGTCGAGAACGGCAAGATCACCCTGCATGACCGTCCCGGCCTTGGCATCAAGTTGCTCAAGTAAACTGATAGGACTATTCACACACGATACACGACATAACTGAATGAATAAAAATTATTGGGGCCTGTGGACGCTGTTGGCGGCTGCCTTGGTGTTCTTTATCGTCTTGTCTTTTTGGCAGGATGGCATCCACTTGGGCGGTCTGGACATCAAGACTTCGACGTTTGCCCGCGACATGATCAAGGAACCCGCAGGGAACCGCGGCAAGGTGGCCGACACTCTTGACAGTGAAGGCCATGTGAAGTCGTGGCGTGCCCCCATGGACACGACAGCCAAAAACATCCTCTTCATCGGCGACTCGATGCTTGAGGGCTTGGCGCCGCGTTTGGCCGCCTATTGCGACAAGAACGGACACAAGCTTGTCGAGGTGATCTGGTACAGCAGTTCCACCCTGTGCTGGGGGCAGACGGCGCGTCTCACCGAGCTCATCAACAAGTACCATCCCGACTATATCTTCGTTTGTCTGGGCGCCAATGAGCTATACGTCCCCGACATCAAGAAGGCACGTCGCCCCTATCTCAAGAAAATGCTGGCCGAGATCGGCGACATCCCTTACGTCTGGATTGGACCGCCCAACTGGGACGAGGATACGGGCATTAACGACATGTTGGCGCATGACTTGGCCAAAGGGTGCTTCTACTTGAGCGCAAACGACAAGTTTGAGCGCAGCCGCGACGGTGCTCACCCCACACGGGCATCGGCACACAAGTGGATGGACCGCGTCATCAAGTGGATTGGCGCCCAAGGTGCGCATCCCATTCGTCTCGACTATCCGGGCGAGGGCATTGCCCGTGCCTCGCGCATTGTTATCTATCAACCTCCTGTCTGATGCCATGTTGTTGAACTCAATAGATATGACCCAGTTGCTCTCGCTGTTCACATTCGACCGCGATGAGCCCATGCTGTTCACGAGCGGCCTGTTTTGGGTGCTGTTTCTCGTGTTCCTGCCGGTGTATGCGATGCTGAAGTCCCGCCGCAAGCAGATGATGCTGTTTGTCATTGCCTTCAGCCTGTTCTTTTTCTACAAGTCCAGCGGATGGTTCTTCCTGTTGCTGGTGGCGACTTCGTTCATCGACTGGTGGGTGGCCCAGTTCATCGAATCGAGCAAAAACCGGACCGAGCGCCGCATCGCGCTCACTGTGTCGATGGTGCTCTCGTTGAGTGTACTGCTGTTTTTCAAGTACAGCAATTTTGTGCTATGGAACTGGAACGCGCTGATTCACGGCAATTTCCAACCCCTTGATCTGATTCTGCCTGTGGGCGTGTCGTTCTACACCTTCCGCACCATCAGCTATGTGGTCGATGTCTATAGGGGAAAGATTCAGCCTGTCGATGACTATGTCGATTATCTCTTTTTCTTGTCCTATTTCCCATGCCTGGTAGCGGGACCTATTGTGCGTGCATGTGATTTCATGCCGCAGATGCGGGAGAACAAGCCTGCCACGCGCGAGATGATCTACGGCGGTCTGTTCATGGTCATGTTGGGAATTATGAAGAAGGCGGTTTTTGCCGACTATATCGCTCAGTACAACAACATTGCCTTCGGTAATCCAACGGGTTACACCGGATTTGAGCTGCTCATGGCGGTGCTGGGTTTCACGATGCAGATCTACTGTGATTTCTCGGGTTACAGCGACATGGCGATAGGTCTGGGCAGCATCATGGGATTTGATTTGGGCATCAACTTCAACTATCCCTACCGGTCCTTGAACGTCACCGAGTTTTGGCACCGTTGGCACATCACGCTATCGACCTGGTTGCGCGACTATGTCTATATCCCCCTGGGCGGTAACCGCAAGGGCAAAGTGCGTCAGCATCTCAACCTGATGATTACCATGCTGTTGGGTGGCTTGTGGCATGGTGCGGCATGGACCTTTGTCGTGTGGGGTGCCGGTCACGGCATTGCCCTGTGTGTACACAAGTTGTGCAAACCCTGGCTCGACACCATTGCCAGCACACGCCTCACCCGCAGCGTCTCATGGCTGCTGACTTTCAGTTTCGTGGCCTTCCTGTGGATTTTCTTCCGCGCCAACTCTTTCCATGCGGCCGGACAGGTCATCAGTGGCATTTTCACCGACTTTGAGTGGGCCTACCTGCCCGTCTTTTTGGCGCGCCGCTCGACCTGGTGCCTCATGCTCGCCATCATCTACGGCCTGCATTTCGTGCCCCGCCACATTTGGGATAAGCTGCGTGACCGCTTCATCGCAGCGCCCTGGTGGCTCAAACTGGTCATTTTCATCGTCCTCATCCAACTGGTGCTCCAGTTTGCCAGCGCCACCGTCCAGCCCTTCCTCTACTCCCAATTCTAAAGAGGAACAGTTTTTCAGTTATTGAATGTGAATTATTCGCAATTTTGCGAATAATTCAAAAAATGTTTGTACCTTTGCTGCTGAAATTTAGGTGATTTTCTTTTGAAAATAAACTTGAATAATGAACATTGAATTTGAAACTAAGGCTTTAGAGGAACTCTATACCACGGGCACTACATCTGATGGCAATTACAAACGTTTGTCAAAGGACGTGGTAAAGCGATATGTCAAAGTGGTGAATTACCTTAAAGCCGCAAGGCGCATTGAGGATTTATTTCTTATCAAGTCGTTACATTATGAGAAAAAGAAAGGTGACTTGAATGGCGTGGATGCTGTGTGGATAAATGCTCAATACCGCTTGCTATTTCATAGTTCACCCGATGATACGGGGATTATAGTTAACGCATTGCTGTTTGAAATATCAAAACATTATGAATAAGAAAGATTATACTCCGGTGGTCGCTACTCACCCTGGCGAACTGATTCGCGATGAACTCAAAGAGCGTGGCATGACGCAAAAGCTACTCGCAGCCGAAATGGGTGTCAAGCCCTCGGTATTGAGTGAGACTGTAAACGGGAAGCGGTCTGTGTCAGTCAATATGGCTTTGGCCTTGGAAAAGGCTTTAGGGATTCCTGCCGATATTTGGATGAACATGCAGACACAGTATAATCTGGATGTTGCCAGCATCGCCGAGCGTGACAATCAGCGTGAAACCATAAAGGTAACCATTCCTGTACGTGACCGTGGCCTGTTGAAAGAGATTGCACGCAAGTTCGGTTGGGCTTGTATGTTATAGTTTTTATCTGTCCCCATCTAAAGTCTTCTTGGGCTATTATCAAGCATAATTTGCTCTCGTTCGTCAATACTCAAACAAGTTTGAAATTACGCTTATTTAATCGTAGATTTGGGAAATAAGTGTTACTTTTGCGGCACTAAACTAAAAAGAAGAGAAATGATTAAATTCTGCGTGCGATTGGTGCAACGTTGGTTGCCCGAACCGTTTATTTTCGCCATTCTGCTCACCTTTGTGGCAGCGTTGGTGGCGATGCCATTGTGTCACCAGACCCCCCTCGAGGTGGTTGAACACTGGGGTGGCGGCGTATGGAATCTGTTGGCGTTTGCCATGCAAATGTCTCTGGTTCTTGTTTGTGGGTCGGCCTTGGCTGCGGCACCGGTTGTCAAACGGGCCATTGCTTCGATGGCTCGCTTGCCCAAAAGTGCCCCTGCGGCAATAGCCCTTGTTACTGTCATCTCGGCATTAGCCTGCTGCCTCAACTGGGGCTTTGGCCTTATCGTGGGCGTAGTGTTCGCCAAGGCAATAGCACGCCAGCGCTCTGATGTCGATTATAGGCTTCTTATCGCATCGGCTTACAGTGGCTTCGTCGTGTGGCATGCCGGCATCTCAGGCTCCATCCCCCTCACGATGGCCACACCTGGCGATGCGCTCGCTATGGCTACCAATGGCGCGCTGACCGACCCTGTGCCCCTGGCGCAGACCATCTTTAACTGGCACAATCTGATGACTGTGCTGTTTGTGATCATCGGCATCACCGTCGCCAACACCTTGATGCACCCCAAGCAAGGCGTGTTCACTGTGGATCCCGCACTCCTGAATGACGATGACAACCGCGTCGCTACCGGCGCTGCCTCCTCGGACAAGACACCGGCACAGCGGCTTGAGCAAAGCAAATTGCTCTCGTGGCTCGTGGCGCTGATGCTCGTGGCCTATCTGGTGATTCATCTCTTCGTGCGCGGTGCCGGTTTAGACCTTGGCGGGGTCATCATGATCTTCCTGGCGTTGGGACTCTTGCTGCATTCCACTCCAGTTGATTACGTGCGTGCCTTCGGCAAAGCGACCTCTGGAGCGGCCGGCATCATTTTGCAGTTCCCCTTCTATGCCGGCATCATGGGCATCATTACAGGCATCGGCGCCAGCGGTATCAGTTTGGGTGGCGTCATGGCCGATGCCTGCATCCGGATCAGCAATCCCGTCACCTATCCGTTGCTCACCTTCTTGTGTGCCGCAGTGCTCAACATGTTTGTGCCCAGTGGCGGCGGTCATTGGGCTGTGCAAGCACCGGTTATGTTCACTGCCGGCGCTAACCTCGGTGTGGATCCCGGCTTGACGGGCATGGCCATTGCTTGGGGTGACGCATGGACCAATCTCATACAGCCATTCTGGGCGCTGCCGGCCTTGGCTATAGCCCGCCTCGACGCAAAGGATATCATGGGTTACTGCCTCATTGACCTTCTCATTACCGGTGTCATTATCTGCGCCGGCCTGTTGATTTGGGCAATCTAGAGCAGCGCGTTAGACGATAACGTCATATAGTTGGGATTGTATTCGCGCCTGTTATGACAAGAGAAGAGTTGTTGTTGGATTGCCGTTATTACAATGGCGAAGACGAAGTGCCTGACTCTTTGCCCGAAGGAAAGGACATCTTTTGGGACTATGAGCGAGTGTGGGTAAAATGGATTCTCGAAGGGTCGGATAGGGTCCAAAGATACATCGATTATTTTACCGAAGA
This sequence comes from uncultured Bacteroidales bacterium, assembly GCA_902772455.1. Taxonomy (GTDB): domain Bacteria; phylum Bacteroidota; class Bacteroidia; order Bacteroidales; family Muribaculaceae; genus Sodaliphilus. The sequence continues at coordinate 2,725 of CACYAW010000096.1, read as the reverse complement.
ATATGATTTGCCCAATCTCCTTCCTGAAGATGACGGCACGCCTCTTGGATTAAAAGCATTGCTGTTCAACCGCTATGACTATTGGGTTGGTTATATGGGTGGTTCGGTAGAGGAGTTTGCCCGGCAATTCAAAGAATGGTATCTGGGCAGATATGTCGCGGGCACCAAAACCCATCGTCAACTGATGAATAAGTAGAAATGCGTGTGACGCTCCCCACGACAAACGCGCCCAATGACGGTGATTGCCGTCGTCGGGCGCGTCGATGACACGTCTAAGGTGTCCTGTCAGGTTACATGGCCAACCTCATGCCATAGAAGGTCAGCTTGTCGGTGGGTTTGCAGGAGTGGCGTTGGAATACGCGCAAGTCCCACCAGTTGTGGCTGTAGCAACCGCCACGCACACAACGATTGGTGCCTGTCGATGGGCCTTTAGGATTAACCTGGGCATCGGCGGTATAGGCCGCATACCAGTCATTCAGCCACTCCTCCACGTTGCCGCTCATGTCATACAAGCTAATCTCATTGGGCGCCTTCATTGCCACAGGATGAGCCCCATAAGTGAAATTGTCCTGGCCTGTATTGTGGGAGTTCCAGCATATAGCGTCGAGATCTTCCTGGGTGCCACCAGCATAGTCATAGCCATGAGTCTTGTCCGCGCCGCGTGCAGCATATTCCCACTCGGCCTCGGTGGGCAGGCGGAAGGTCTTGCCCGTCAGCTGGTTCAGCTTTGTGATAAACGTTTGGCAATTGGCCCATGTGATCATGTGCACGGGCTGCTGGTTGCTCTCGACATAATAGCTGGGATTGCTTCCCATCACAGCCGTCCATAGCTCCTGGGTCACCTCGGTCTGGCCGATGTAGTATTCCGACAGGGTGACCTGATGAACCGGTCGGCAATGGTCGACGTTGTAATAAGCCTCGGCAGGTGCACCCATCTCAAACGTGCCGCTGGCAACATACACCATGTTAAACGACACACCGTTGACGGTGATGGTCTCAATATCCCCGCTCTGGGGTTCGGCAGGCTGAGTAGGGCCTCCGAGCAGTATGTCGATAAGGTCCATCACATCGGTGATATCCACACTGCCGTCCTGGTTCACGTCACCGGGCTCGTAGGCCACTTGCGCCATTGATTTATAGGGGAATAACACGATCAATAACAATGGCAGCAACAGTTTTCTGATTTCAATTAACATTTTCATAAGGCGATTAAGGTGGGTTCTATGAATTCATCTCAGAGCCGCATTAATGGCAGAACCCTTTAAACCCGCTAATCCGGCTCTTTGTTGTTGTCACAAAGTTACATCATTTTGTCAAAATGTCCGTTTATTGGTCCATATTTTAATATTTGTTAATAAAGATGGATGAAATTGTAACAAATCACCCGCAAACGCTGGCGGGAAATCAAAGAGTATTAATGGCTGTGGGGCGTGTGGATGCTCATAATCAAAGCACTTTTTTGTATTCTCATGCCAAGCCTTATCCTTCATGTTGTGTCTAAGGTGTGTGTGCCAATTGGCTGAGTAGTTGCCCGCGATGGCCAATCCCGTTAAATAACCCTAATATCCATCAAGGAGTTGTGACGTTGGGGGAAAATTTGTACCTTTGCCACTTAATTTTGGCGAAGGTAGGAGGCGTTTCGGCATAAAAACAAGTAAACTTGTTTGTTCTGCGCTCAACTTTCACTACCTTTGCGGCTTGGTTACAAGAATATTATCAAAAACAATATAAAACAGAACAATGGCAAAACAGGAAGACGTTTTCAAGAAAATCGTATCGCACGCCAAGGAATATGGCTTTGTGTTCCCTTCGAGTGAAATCTATGACGGCCTCGGCGCTGTGTATGACTATGCACAGAACGGCGTTGAGCTCAAGAACAATATCAAGCGTTACTGGTGGGAGGCTATGACGCTGCTGCACGAGAACATCGTGGGCATCGACAGCGCCATCTTCATGCACCCGACCATCTGGAAGGCTTCGGGCCACGTTGACGCGTTCAACGATCCCCTGATCGACAACCGCGACAGCAAGAAGCGCTACCGCGCCGACGTGCTCATCGAGGACGAGATCGCCAAGATCGAGGAGAAGATGAACAAGGAGTGTGAGAAGGCTGCCAAGCGCTTCGGCGACAAGTTTGACGAGGCCATGTTCCGCCAGACCAATCCCCGCGTGCTCGAGAACCAGAAGAAGCGTGACGAACTGCATGCCCGCTACGAGAAGGCCGGACCCCGTGAGCGGTACCAAGAACTGGACCGACGTGCGTCAGTTCAACCTCATGTTCAAGACCCAGATGGGCAGCAGCGCCGACTCGACGATGGACGTGTATCTGCGTCCCGAGACCGCCCAGGGCATCTTCGTGAACTTCCTGAATGTACAGAAGACCGGCCGCATGCGCATCCCCTTTGGCATCGCACAGATTGGCAAGGCCTTCCGCAACGAGATTGTGGCCCGTCAGTTCATCTTCCGCATGCGCGAGTTTGAGCAGATGGAGATGCAATTCTTTGTACGTCCCGGCGAGGAGCTGAAGTGGTTCGACTTCTGGCGCGAGACCCGTCTGCGCTGGCACAAGGCCCTCGGCCTGGGCGACGAGAAGTACCGCTTCCACGACCACGAGAAGCTGGCCCATTATGCCAACGCTGCCACCGACATCGAGTTCAAGATGCCGTTCGGCTTCAAGGAGGTGGAGGGCATCCACAGCCGCACCGACTTCGACCTGAGCCAGCAC
>CACYAW010000095.1 GCA_902772455.1 uncultured Bacteroidales bacterium | reverse complement strand
ACTTTAATTTTGAGTAACACAACCAATTAAAAATGAAGACTTTTCAATTGAACGCAGAGGCTCGTACCGACCTCGGCAAGAAGGCCGCTAAGGCCCTCCGCAAGGAGAACAAGATCCCCGTTGTCCTGAATGGTGGCAAGCTCGTTGACCTCGACAAGGACGGCAAGTACAATGGCAAGCTGCTCGCTGGCGAGAAGGTGGTTCCCATCGGCCGTGACGGCAAGGGTATCATCACCACTGACCTGGTAGTGAACTTTGCTGACGTTCGCAAGCTGATCTACAGCAAGGACGTTTATGTTATCGAGCTGACTTACGACGGCCAGACCCGCAAGGCTGTGCTGAAGGACCTTCAGTTCCATCCCGTTAGTGACGCTGTTCTTCACATCGACCTGATGGAAGTTAGCGATGACAAGCCCGTTGTAGTTGAGATTCCCGTGCACCTCGAGGGTCACGCTGTCGGTGTTAAGGCCGGTGGTAAGCTCTACCTGAGCATGAAGAAGGTGAAGGTTAAAGGTCTGTACAAGGACATTCCCGAGACCATCCTGCTCAACGTTGACAACCTGGAGATTGGCAAGACCATCAAGGTTCGCGACTGTGAGTTTGACAACTACGAGCTGGTTAACGCCAAGGATCTGGTGATCGCTGGTGTACGCACCACCCGTGCTGCTGCTAACGCTGTGGCTACCGAGGAAGGCGAGGAAGGCGCTGCCGAAGGTGATGCCGCTACCGCTGCCGAGTAATGCGTTTACTGCGGCTGTTTCACAGCACTACTACAAGCAACCCTATGAAGTATCTCATTGTCGGCTTGGGGAACATTGGTGCCGAGTACCAGGGGACCCGCCACAACATAGGATTCACAATATTGGATGCTCTCGCCGAGGCATCCAATATTGTTTTCACGACCGGGCGCTATGGCGCCGTGGCTGAGATGCGCCTTAAGAACCAGCAGCTCGTCCTGCTCAAGCCTTCGACCTACATGAACCTGAGCGGTGAGGCGGTGCGCTACTGGATGATTAAGGAGAAAATCGAATTGGATCACTTGTTGGTCATCGTTGATGACATCGCATTGCCCTTTGGCCAGATACGCATCCGCCCCAAGGGTGCCGATGGCGGCCACAATGGCTTGAAAAGCATCAACGAGAAACTGGGCAGCCAGCAATGGGCACGGTTGCGCTTCGGCGTGGGCAATGATTTCCCGCCTGGAGCCCAGGTGGATTATGTGCTGGGGTATCCCAGTCCCGAGGAACTGGCGGAGTTGCCCGCACGTGCCAAGGTGGCTATTGACGCCATTAAAGCCTTTTGTCTGTCAGGGGTGACTTTTGCGATGAACAACTATAATAATAAATAGTCTAGGGTCTAGAGTTTAGGGTTTAGAGGTTTAAAGACAATCAGTAACATTATTGGCATGAAGGAAGTGAGAATCGACAAGTGGCTGTGGGCCACGCGTGTATTCAAGACCCGCACGATAGCCACCACAGCGTGTAAGCTGGGCCGAGTGACCATTGGCGGCATGACGGTGAAGCCGTCCCACGGCATCAAAGTGGGCGACCGCATCGATGTGCGCAAGCCTCCTGTGACCTATTCATTTGAGGTCATCGCGTTGCTGAACAACCGTGTCGGGGCTAAACTGGTTCCACAGTATCTCAAGAATGTCACCAGCGAAGACCAGCTGCGCCTGCTCGAGATGGTCAAGATCGACGGCTTTGTCAACCGCCAGCGCGGTTTGGGCCGCCCCACCAAGAAGGAGGGCCGCGAGCTGCAGGACTTCACCGATGACGCTTTCTTTGGCTTCGACGACCCGTCACCCATCGACGACTCGTTTGACTGGGAAGACGAGGAGAACCCCTTGTGGACCGAGGACGACGAGAACCGCCTGAACGAAGAAATCGCACGACGCAACAACAAAAAGTGACGATTGCCTAGAAACTAGTTTTCGGAACCATGCGCCGGCAAAAGTCGATGAACCGGCAATGGGCACATGGCGGTGTGCCCTCCTCGGCTTGTCCGAATTCCTTACCATAAAGATCGGTGATGGTCTCCCCCATCCGAGCGACAAACTCATTGGCCACAGTATCATTCCTGCGGAAGATAAACTGCCCGGCCGAGTCGCTCTGGCTGCTGGAGGCCTTTTTTTTCACACCGCTGTCCTTCATCGACGCGATCTTGTAGATAACGGGAGCCACCCCATCCACATCCTTGTGTTCCAACAGATAGGCGTAGCAATACAAGAACAGCTGCAAGATGGCCTTGCGGCGTCCCTTTTCACCATATACCCTATTTCTTTTCCTGTCAAACAGATCATCCATCGACGCGAACGAGGTGCCGTCGCTGCCGGTCTTGTAATCCACGATGCGCACGGTGCCGTCGCTGAGGCGGTCGATGCGGTCGGGAGTAAAGGTGAAGTTCATGACCGCTCCCCCAATTTCCATTGACGGCAATTCGTGCCGATGCTCACATTCCAGGATCGTGAACGGGCCCTGTCCGTCAATCAACGCCAGGTCATAATCAAGGACAAAACCGACGTAACTCTTGATGGTATCGACCAGCATGAAGGCTTCGCCACGCAGCGGCTGGTCATCGGTGTCCAGGTCCTTTTCGCTGACGTGCAGATAGGTTTTCTTGATATTGCGTGTGACCACGTCATCGATCCGATGCTTCTTGAACCACTCGATGTACTGACGGTCGATGAGGCCCCCTCGGGCACGTGACTGCTGGCAGTAGTAGCAATCCTTCAACGTGTCATGGACAATGGTGCCAAAGGTGCCGTAGTCCATGAAGTCGCTCACGTCGTTCTCATCATTCAAGCCCTGAATGTAGTGCATATAGAATGACAACGGACAATTCATGTACTTGTTGATGGCACTGGCCGACAAGAACCACTCATCGGCATGAGGATGGTTAGCCAGGTAACGTTGACGCAAGTCATCAAAGCCGGCATTGGGCACCTCGATGGCGATGGGCGACGATGTCTTGACATCAGGAACCATCTCGACATGCCTCAAAGGAATGTGATAGATTTTCTCCAACTGCGCGATAAAGCGTGACGGCTCGGCGGAACCCAGTTTCTGTGCGCTGGAATCATAAACGAGCGTCACCTTCTCGGCACGGTTGAGCAAGCGATAGAAATTATAGGCCACAATGGCCTCCTGCTGCTCGATGGTGGACATGCCATGGGCACGTCGTATATAGTTGGGGATGAACGAGGTGATGCTCCTGCGGCGAGGGAACACGCGTTCATTCATCGACAAGATGAGCACATGCTTGAAATCAAGACTTCGTGTCTCGAGCAGTCCCATGATCTGCAAGCCTTTCAACGGCTCTCCGGTAAAGGGTACGATGGCCGATGCCGTGAGCCTGTCAATCAGGTAAAAGACGGTCGTGCTCTCCAAGCGCTGGCGGCAAAGGGCCAACGAATACTTGATCTGGTTAAGCACATCGATGTACATTTCCAAGAAGGCCTGCTGCAAGGGCAACTCGACGCTGCCGCCCTGGTTGGGCTCATCTTCATCAACCACGTCATCAGGCGATGACATTTTTTCCATCAGCAGGTTGCAGAAGGCCATCAGGTGATCCAGGAAGCGTGACCGCGACACTTGATCCCCCACGTTGTCATCACTGTCCATCGCCGGGGCAAACAAGTCATGGAAAGGCAAGCCCTCAAACTCACGAGCCGGTATCCTGAAACGGTTGACGCGTGACAGCTGCGCCATGATCGACAAGGCATCGTTGGTGAAATGGGTCTTGATGAGCGGGTGGGACAGGATGTCGTAAACGTCCTCGCGGTAGTAGGTCAACTCGCCACGCTCCTTGCTGGCCTGATGATGCATCCTGGCCACGATGTGCATGAGAGAGACGATGCCCGAAGAGCGCAGCGGATAGCCCAGTGTGACGTTAAGCGCTCCCGCAGAGTGTACCGAATGCAACAGGGGCACCAGCAGGTTCTCGTCGGGCAGCACAATGGCGGTCTCGATGTCATTCACACCGTTTCCATTTTCCCGCATCGCCTTCATCAATTCAAATGCCTGCTTGGCTTGTCCCACATTAGACGCGACCGAGACCACCGTCACATCGGGGCCCTTGCCTTCAAGGGGCTGCAACGGTTTTGCCCCAAACCGCTTGCTGTAGCCATCGATGAGCAAAGCCCCGGGGTCGTGGGGAGCCTTTTCGAGCTGTATCTGCACGCCGGCGTTATCCCACCAGAAATCGGCCTTGCCAGCCTTGTTAAAGCGGTCAAAGAGTTTGGCCTCGGCCACAGACAGAACGCCGAATCCGACAAAGACCAGCCTGGCGTGCCGGTTCATGTCGATTTCACCTTCGGCGGCCATCCTGAGCATCCAGCCCGGCGATACCACTGCCTTACTCTTTAATTCCTTGTGATACTCCAGATAAATGGCATGGAGAGCATTCCACAAACTGAGGAATTCCTGCTTGACAACACTATCGCCGCCCGCATTGCTATCGGCACTTCCCCGATGCCGCCACAGGTCGGCATCGGCACTGGTATCAAAGAATGCGGTGAACAAACTCTGGCCGAATACTTTCTCCACCGCCTCCTGTACCTCAGGAGACAGATAGTTGCTGCTCAGGCTGTTCAAGTTGTCCAAGTTGGTGTATATCTCTCGGGCATCGGCCATCGAGCGGTCAATATCGTTGAAGTCGCTGATGATGATCTGTGCCCAATAGATGAATTTGTCAAACGATTGAGCCCTGTCACCCATCACGCTGCAATAGGCGTCATACAGGGCAAATATCATCTCAATGTCGGTGGCGGCAGTGGCGTGCGACAACTCGGTGAGCAGGTCGTTGATGGTGGTCACCCGCGGCAGCAGATGGGGACGAGCGTCGAGTGACGCCAACTCGCGTTGCAGATAATGGGCGAAGAACTGTCCGCTGCGACGGTTAGGAAACACGAAGCAATAATCTTCAAATCCCTCGACATCAAGGTAATAACGCGCAACTTGCTGGAGAAAAGGGAGCATATTTTTTTTGAGTTGTTAGTTCCTAGTTGTTAATGATCAGTTCTTAGTTGTTAGTTGTCAGCTAAAGCCTAAAGCCTAAAACCTAAAACCTAAAGCCTAAAACCTATTTCCTGATAAGGATGGAAAGGCGGATGGTGAGGTCGAACAACACCAGCTTGGCATTAGCATTGCCGGCGATATCGGCACTGGCCCGTTGAAGCTCGCCTGAGATGTCCTCGACGTTGCGCTCGTTGATGAAGGGCGAGAACCGGGTTGAGAAAGCCTCTTCCTCGCGTGTGAGATAGTTAAGGGCAGGATTGTGCAGGTTGTAGATGAAATTTTCACGTACCTGCCTCACCGCATAATCCAGAAAACGGCGGGCCTTCTCGCGTTTCATGTCGGCAATGGCCTCACTCCAGACCCTGAGTTTAGCGAGGTCGTGCTGATAGGAAAGGCGCATCAATTCAATAAACCTTTCACGAAACTCGTGGAATTCGCTGCCCGTCTGCACCATGCGTTCGGCCATGGTGACGTTGCCGTCGGCAGGTGCGGCAAGAGCCAGGGCATCCTGCATGTCCATGCCGTAACGGTCCGCCAAATATTGGGCCACCATGGGTGTTGATGGCTTGCGCAGCTCGATGCGCTGGCAACGCGAGAAGATGGTGCCCAAGATGCCTTTCTCGTTATCGCTCACGAGGATGAATTTGCAGTCGTCGTAGGGTTCCTCGATGAGTTTCAGCAGTTTGTTGGCAGCCTCTTCCTTCAGTTTCTCGGGGAGCCACATGATCAAGACCTTATACTTGGCCGTATAGGCGCTCAGCGTCATTTTGCGCATGATGCTGTCAGCCTCACGCACAAAGATTTGCGGCTGGGCATTGTCATTCTTGAGCAGTCCCAGCCAGGCCTGGTAATCCTCGACAGGATACTGGGTGATGAACTCACGCCACTCATCAATATAGTCAGCGGCATCACAGGGACTGTTACTGTCGCCCTTGCGGTTAGTGAACGGGTAGCTGAAGTGGGTGTCCACCTGATTGAACGACTGGTGCTGACGGCACATCGGGCACACGCCACACGAGTCACCGTCCACATGGTTGCGGCAGTGCAGATACTGCGCCGCCGCCATCGCCAACCCCAATTTGGGCACACCGGGTTCGCCATAGAGCAACAAGGCATGGGGCAAACGGTCATCGTCAATCATTCGCCTAATCTGAGCTATCGCCTGCTCATTACCTAAAACTTCGCTGAATTTCATGTTTTTCTTGCTGTTTTGGAAGTGTAAAGATACTACTTTTTCTCCAAACCACATCGGTTAGTCTCGTTTTTCGCTCAAAAAAATGAAGTCTGCCCTTGTGCAACAATCGAATTATGGTAACTTTGCAAGAGGATGGCAGACAGGATGACACCGGAGCAGCGGCACCGTTGCATGAGCCGCATCAGGGGACGCGACACCAAGCCGGAGCTGGTGGTGCGGCGGTGGCTATGGCATCAAGGGTTCCGTTACAGGCTGTATGTCAAATCGTTGCCCGGACGTCCTGACATCGTTATGAGGAAGTGGAGGACAGTGATTTTTGTGAACGGCTGTTTCTGGCACGGGCACGAGTGCAACAAGCGCCGGCCATCAACTAACGCCCAATTTTGGGAAGAAAAAATCGAACGCAACCGTGAACGGGACGCGCGCAACCAGGCGCTGCTGCAAGCGGCGGGATGGCATGTGATCGTTATCTGGGAATGCCAGTTGGCGCCCAAACTGCGTGTGGACACGCTGCGCGAACTGGATTTGACGCTGAGCCGCATTGTGCTGGAACGCAACGGCGCTCCAAAACCCTACCCTGACCTCGACGAGAGCCCCGCCGTTGCCGCCGAAAGCGAAAGCCATCATCCTTGAGACGCGATATTTTGCGTCTCTACAAAAAATACACTACCTTTGTCCTCCACATCAAGCATCGGGAACCATGACATCGGACAATAAAGGCACATTCCTGCAATCCCTGGGATCGCTGCAATTGGCAGCGGTCATTGCTGTCGTGCTGGGCCATTTTTGGCTGGATGACTCGGTGTTCATGAACAGTGTGGGCGTGAGCTTCTGCTTTGTCTATAGCGGTTACTTCACGGCGATGCGGCATGCGTTTGGCCGTGGCTATGGGCTAAAAGAGCACACGACTTTCATGCGCGGCAAGCTGGCAAAGCTCTATCCCCTGCATGTGCTGGCGGTAGCGCTGGGCCTGCTGGCCGGGGTGCTGGCATGGTCTGGCGGCGTGAGCCTGAAAGTGCTGCTCGCCCACCTGACGTTGACGAGTTCGTGGATACCCAATCCCGCCTATTACTTCGGCGCCAATCCCGTGGCGTGGTTTGTGTGCGACCTGTTTTTCCTTTACTTGATGGCTCCCCTGGTCGTGCGTCTGCTGCGGTGTCTATCCCCCGTGTGGCAGGTCATGCTGATGGCCGTCCTGCTGGTACTCGAATTTGCCGGCGGGTACGTCCCCGAATCCCCATCGGGCGACCCCCTGTTGAACAATTTCATGCTGTATCAGTTCCCGCCCATCCGTCTGCTGGATTTTGCCACCGGCATTGTCATCTACAACATCGGCTGCACGAAACCATGGCAGCGTTTACAAGCCAGCCTCACCACACTCACGAGCACCCTGGCCGAAGTTGCCGCCGTAGTGCTGTTCCTGGTGTTGTACCGCGTGGGCAAAGACATGATCCATGCCCATTGCTACCGCGCCTTTTGTGCTTCGGCACCCGCCATCGTGGTGCTTTTCACGACCTTTATCATGACCAGCAATCGCCCGGGAGCGCTATCGCGACTCTTGTGCCTCAAGCCGCTGGCCCACCTGTCGAGGGTGAGCGCCGAAGTGTACCTGCTCCAATTCGGCGTCTATTTCCTGACCGAATGCCTGTGCAAGCCCCTGGGCATTGACCAAAAACCACTGCCCTATTTCCTGATACAAATGACAGTGCTGCTCCTCACCGCCTGGGTCATCCACCGCTATTACGTCTCGCCATTGAACCGATGGCTGCGCAGCCCCAAAAGGGCCTGAACGATCCCGTCTCGGGCGAAAAAAGAGCACAAAAATCAAATACCCTAAAAACAGTCCAAAACAACAAACTGAAAGTTAAATCATAGAAAAAATGCCATTTTCAACATTTGGCAACAATAAAACTTCAGTTTTCTTGCCAGCCGAAAACCACCCCTGTAAATGGCGAAAAATCATGTCGATAAATCATCATCAAAATATTTTGCCAATATTAAAATAATGCCTAATTTTGAGCGTTTTTTAAGCAATGATCTAATTGACACATTAACAACTTTTATTCATATTATTTAAACATTCCAGAACTAGACATGGAGATCAAAACGGCAATGGCCGGAACACTTGAATCCGGCGACATCTTCATTCAGATTGCGCCCAACGACAACGCTGGACTGCACATTGATCTTGACAGTACGGTAGCCTACCAGTTTGGCGACCAAATCAAGAAAGTTATCACCGAGACC
>CACYAW010000094.1 GCA_902772455.1 uncultured Bacteroidales bacterium | reverse complement strand
ACGGCCATCTATGACGACGACAAAACCAGTGGAGCGTGGGAGCGGCTGATTGATGTGGACGCAATGGCGCGTTATTTCATCATTCAAGAAGTTCTTGACAACAGCGACGGGTTTCATGGCAGCTTTTACCTGCACAAGGATTATGAGGATGATGCCCGTTGGGTGGCAGGCCCATTGTGGGACTTAAATTGCAATCAACGAGAGAAAACCGATTATACCTTCCGCATGAAAACCTCTTACGGCTTCACTCCACACTGGATTGGTGAATTGATAAAAGATGGTGACTTTTGTGATGCTGTTAAAAACGCCTGGAATCAATTTTACCCTGTTCAGGTGCAACCGTGGATGGAATATATCGATGAAAATCTGCTGCATTGCGGCGAAGCACTATATCAAGACAATATCCGATGGAACCGCAGCAATACGGAAAGCATCGCTGATAAAGTGGAAAGAATAAAGAGCTCGTTAATTGCCAATATTGAATGGTTTGACAAGCATCTGCCACATGCCGCAGAAATTGATCATGTCACTGACCTGGGTGAGAAAAATATTGTCAACGTGAAATACATCAACATGGCAGGAATGAGCAGCGACAAGCCGTGGAATGGTGTCAATATCAGGCTGACAACCTATAGCGATGGAAGTGTTGACGCTGTCAAGGTGCATCATCTGAACAGGTCTTTTTGATGGCACCGCTTCGCTTTGGCCATCAAAAGAACCTATTCCAGCTGATGTTGCCCGTTGCATCGAAGGACTTGAGCAACTTGTTTCCCTTTAATTCCTATGAATGAAAGTTGTTATAGTTGTCCAAGTTGTCGTTTAAATGCGACGCGCTGGATAGTATTGTTTTTATTGTATTTGTTGTTTTCCTTTTATGATAGTTTTCCCGGTTGTTTAGTTGTTGTCCTTGTTGTTTGAACTGCGGATGGCGCGGATGCGTTGCGCCAGGGTGGGGTGGCTGTAGCTGAACCACACGACGAGGGGGTGGGGTGTGAGGTTGCTCAGGCCGTGGCTGGCCAGTTTCTTGAGACCGCTGATGAGGGTCTCGCCGTGGCCATGCTCTGCGGCATAGGCGTCGGCGCGGTACTCGGCACGTCTCGAGATGGCGTTGCTGGCGGGGTTGAGCAGCAGGTCGATGGGTGAGAACAGCAGCGAGAACGCCACGAGCGCCAGGATGAACGATGGGGCGGTGCCGCCTAGGGCGGCGGGCAGGTCAGGGTTGCTCACCAGTAATGAGAAGATAAACAGGTTCACGGCCACCATTGCAATCGAGATGAACATGTTCCTGAACGTGTCGCGGTGCTTGTAGTGTCCGAATTCGTGGGCCAGCACAGCGACAATCTCGTCGTTGGTCATCTGGTCCTGCAGCGTGTCGTAGAGCACGATGCGCTTCTTGGGCCCGAACCCCGTGAAATAGGCGTTGGCCTTGGTCGAATGCTTGCTGCCGTCGATGATGTAAATGTCCTTGAACTTGGAGCCGAAACTCTGGAGTGCAGCCGTGATGGCATCGCGCAATTCGCCCTCGGGCAAGGGTGTCTGCTTGTTGAACAGGGGCACGATCAGGTTGCTGTAGAACATCGAGAAGAAAATGACGAACGCGGCACACACTAGCGTTGCCCAAATCCAGAATTGCTGCCCGAAGGTCTGATACAGCCAATAAACCACGCCAAGCAGCACCGCACTCAGCAGCGTGGAAACGACAAACGACTTGAGGGCATCGAGCCAAAAGGTCTTGTGCGTCGTGCGGTTGAACCCGAAGCGTTCCTCGATGACGAATGTCGAGTAGTAACTGAACGGCAAGGCAATCACCGTGTTAAACAGGTTGTAAATCAGCAGGAACAGGATAACCTGCAGCACGGGCACATCGGTCCATGCCTTGCACTGGTTGTCGAGCCATCCCAGCAGCCCAAAGCCCAGGATCACCAACGTCAGTCCGAATGACACGCAGCGCGCGATGAGTGACACCCGCTTGTTGGTGCCCATGTAGTCCTGTTGCTTGCGGTATTTCTCCTCGTCATACAGCCCCTCCAGCTCGGGCGGCACGGGATGCGTCATCCACTTGGTATTCAGCCACGACAGCACGCTGCTGACGATAAACTCCAGCGTGACAAATGCGATAATCAATACTAATAACGTCTGCGCCATACTCTCGATATTCTTTAGGCAATGCAAAGTTCAATTCAACTCGCTAAATTACAAATAAAACCCGACATAGCTATAATAATCGCCTGAAGATGGGGTATCCTCAGGCGATTTGGTTCAAAAAGGGCAAGCCAAAACTTTGTGATGGCTTGCCCTGGTGTTGTAGATGATAAAATTCTTTACTGGACGGTGAAGGTGGCCTTCAATGGGAGGTTGTCGCTAGCGGTGCCCACCAGCATGGTGCGCTTGCCCAGCGAGGTGGCCCAGTCGCCCTTGGTTTCGTCCCAGTACTGGAAGGCGCGGCCACCGATGGTGATGGTGACGTCGCGGCTTTCGCCGGGTTTCAAGGTGACTTTTTGGAATCCGCGCAGCTCCTTGACGGGCATTTCTACCGTACTGTTGTGGTCGCTCACATAGAGTTGAACAACCTCGGCGCCGGTGCGGTTACCGGTGTTCTTGACGGTCACGGTAGCGCTCACGGTGCCGTCGGCGGCTACTTCGCGCTTGTCGAGGCGCAGGTTGCTCACGGCAAAGGTCGTGTAGCTCAGTCCGTGGCCAAAGGCGAAGGCGGGTTTCGTCTTCTGCTTGTCGGTCCAGCGGTAGCCCACGTAGATGCCCTCCTTGTATTCCTCGTCGATAATCTTGTGGTCCTCGCGCCAGGTGCCGGGATAGGAATCCAGGGCATGGGCACCCAGGTCGTTGAGGCTTACAGGCCAAGTGAACGGGAGTTTGCCCGAGGGATTGGCATCGCCCACGAGAATGCTGGCGAATGCCTTTCCTGTCTCGCTGCCGATGAACCAGCCTTGAACGATGGCAGCGACTTTGTCGCGCCAGGGCATGGCCACCGCATCGCCCGAGATGTTGACAAACACCACATTCTTGCTGACACGCGCCAGTGCCTCGACCAGTGCGTCTTGACCATAGGGCATGTCCATATTTTTGCGGTCATGACCCTCAGCATCCTGGTAGTCGCTCTTGTTCAAGCCGCCAAAGATGATGACATAATCGGCGTTCTTGGCCTTGGCAACGGCCTCGGCGATGAGTTCGCTGGCAGGACGGTTTTCGGCCAGCGATTGCTTGGCCACTACGCCATTGTATTCGCCAGTGGTGTCACCCACGTAGCCGCGGGCATAGTCCACCTCGATGCCGGTGCCTGCCAGACGGGCCTTGATGCCTTCCAGCGGCAGGATTTCGTGCTGAACCTTGAGCGAGCTGCTGCCGCCGCCAACGGTCATCATCTTGATGGCGTTCTCGCCAACAACCAGCACGCGCTTGGCTGTATTCAGGTCGATAGGCAGGACATTGCGCTTGTTCTGCAGCAGCACGATGCCGTCCTGGGCAATTTTCAAGGCTGCGTCATAGTGTGCCTCGCTGCACAGGAAGCCCTGAGCGCGATTGTTGCTCATCGTGGTGCGGAAGAACAGTCGCAGCACACGGCGCACCTTGTCGTCGAGTTCACGGGTAGTGAACTTGCCCTCCTGAATCATCTTCTTGTAAGGCATGGCCATGTAGTAGGCGTCATAGGCGTTGCTTGCGCCCCATGCCAGACCATCGGTCCAGCTGCCGAACTCCATGTCCAGGCCGTTCTTGACTGTCATCTCGGTGTCGTGGGCACCGCCCCAGTCGCTGACCACCACGCCGTCATATTGCCAGTCACCCTTGAGAATGTCGTTGAGTGTATACTGGTTTTGGCAGCAGTGCTGGCCCTTGTAGAGGTTGTAGGAACCCATGATGCCCCAAGTGTGGCCCTCCTTGACGGCGGCCTCAAATGCGGGCAGGTAAATCTCGCGCAGGGCGCGGTCGCTCACGATGACGTTGACCTGATGGCGGTATTCCTCGTCGTTGTTCAGGCAAAAGTGCTTGACGCATGCCGAGGTTCCCGTGCTTTGAAGTCCCTGGACGTAGGGCACTACCATGCGTGATGCCAGCAGCGGATCCTCGCCCATGTACTCAAAGTTGCGGCCATTCAACGGGTTGCGGTTGATGTTCACACCGGGACCCAGAATCATATCCTTGCCACGATAGCGAGCCTCTTCACCCAGGCTGCGGCCGTAGAGCTCGGCCAGTACGGGATTCCACGAGGCGGCAAGACAGGTCAGGGCAGGGAATGCCACGCACGAGTCGTTGGTCTGTCCGGCTTGTACCCACTCGTCCCAAAGGACGTCGGGGCGCACGCCGTGAGGTCCGTCGTCGGTCCAGAAGTCGGGCATGCCCAGACGCTTCACGCCAGGCGACGAGAATTTGCTCTGTGCATGGATGACAGCGATTTTCTCGTCGAGCGTCATGCGTGACAGGGCGTCCTCGACGCGCTGCTCGATAGGCATTGATGCGTCAAGGTAGAGAGGCATCTTTGCCGTCATTCCCAATGACTGGATGTAGTCCAGTTGCGGGGTGCAGTTCTCGTAGCGGCTGTTCTCCACATACTGCATCAGCAACTTGCGGAAGGTATCCTGGTCCGGACGGGCCTCGCGCAATTCCTTATAGGTGGTGCGGGGAGCCTCGGAGTACTTCACGACGATGCTGTCCCACATTTCGGGCCTGGTGATGCCCATCATGCATGAGCCGTCAATCTTCTTGTAGGGCCAGAACGTGTAGCCGATGTTGGCCTTCTTCATCACGTCCACCAGCTGCGCCTGCCACTCGTTGCTGTTGTGGCCGGTCTCGCCCATGTACATCGGCAGACCCGTCTTGTCGCGGAAGTCGATGTAGTCCTTGATGGCCTCGGCCGTGGCGTCACCGCCATAGCGGTGGCAGGTGTACATGATGTTATCGTCAAATTTCCAGTCGCTGAACATGTAGAAGTCGGAGTTCCAGCGGGCGCCGCCCAGCAGGATGACGTGGTTCTTGTCCACCTGACGGATGGCTTTTACCGTGCGCTGGTAGAGCGGTTCAAGCTTCTTGTTCAGCTCTTCCTTGTTCTCGAAGTAGTGGGCAATCGGCTCGTTCATCAGTTCGTAACCCAGAATCACGGGCTCGTCCTTGTAGCGGACCGCGATGCGTTGCCAGATGTCGCAGAACAACTGCTGGCTGGGCTCGCTCTCGAAGAGCCACGGATAACCATGGCCGTCGTCGATGTTGTCACCGGTCTGTCCGCCGGGGCAGTCGTGCATGTCGAGGATCAGGTAGAGGCCTGCGGCACGGCACCAATTCACAACCGAGTCGATGCGTGCGAAGCCGTCCTGTTCCCTGGACCGTCCCATATAGTCCTCATCGGTGAAAAGCCGGTAGTTGAAGGGCAGGCGGATGGTATTTGCCCCTTGGCGGGCGATGAAACTGATGTCGGCGCGGGTGATGTAGTTGTCCTTGAACTGACGCCAGAAGTCGGCAGCGAAGTCTGGCCCCACGGCCTCCTTGATCATCAGGTCGATCATCCACGGCGAGTTGGTCTTGCTCAAGCCGAACATATAGCCCTCGGGGTTGAGCCAGTTGCCCAGATTCGTACCTTGAATATAGAGTTTGTCGCCGTTGGGCTTCACCAGGTCGATTCCTTCAACGTGGACAAACTTGTCTTGGGGCTTGGCTTGAAGCCCCAAGGCAAGAACAATAGAGAGTATGATAAATAAAGATCCTCTCATAACGTCATTTGGGTTAAACGGTTACTTCTTTTGGAATACGCGCACGTAGTCCACCTCCATGGTGACGGGCAGCGCGTTCTCGTCAACGCCTTGGGCGCCACCCCAGTCTCCACCCCAAGCGAGGTTGAAGATGACGTAGAAGGGGTCATCATAGGGCCAGTCGTCGCGACCCAGTCCACGGTTGTTGTAGCTCAGCTGCACCTTGCCGTCAACATAGGTGGTGATGTTCTGAGCCGTCCATTCGATGGCATAGGTGTGGAACTCGCCCTCGGCACCCTTGCAATACATCTCGTGGGTCACTTGAGTGCCATTGGAGTGAACATGTGCGTTGGCATGCAGGCTCGACGATACATAGTCGGGGTGGTAACCCACCTCTTCCATGATGTCGATCTCGCCGTCGGCGGGCCAAGACCTGAAGTTGACGGGCATCATCCAGAAGGCGGGCCAGGTACCCTTGCCCTTGGGCAACTTGATGCTGGCCTCGATGTAGCCATACTTCCAGCCCTGTCTATCCTTGGCGTATACGCGTCCGGAGTAGATCTTGCCGTTCTCCTTGAGTGCGGTGATGCGAAGTTTGCCGTCACGAATCTCGGTAACAAGGGAGCCACCGGGGGTCTTGTGGTTCACATAGTTTTGCAACTCGTGATTCACCCAACCGCTGTTCTGCACCTCATGCCTCCAGTCGTCGCCATTCAGCTCGGTGCCCTTATCGAACTCATCGTGCCAAACAAGGGTGTAACCCTCAGGGGCATAGTAGGGCGATGCCTCGGCTGCCTCCTGCTTGATGGTGATGGTCTTGCGTGCCGCACCCGACTGGATGGTCACCTCACCGGTGCGCACCTCGGTCATGGGATTGGCATCGACGGTGATAGTGACTGAGCCGGACTGTGACGTGGAGTTCTTGGTCTCGACGGCGATATAGTCCGTGTTATCATAGGCACCCCACTCCTTACCGGTGGTGGTGACATTGACGGTGTATTCACCACCGCTGGCAGGAACAGAGATGCTTTCCTGCGAGACAGTGATGGTTATCGCAGGCGTCGGCTCATCCTTGCCATCCCCACCGCAGCCCCACAGGGCCACGGTGAGAGAAAGCAATAGGGTATAAAGCATGAATTGTTTCATTTGAATGGTTATTCTGCTTTATTTATGCTTTTGGATGATGATGTTGCTGATTCTAGCCTCGAAACCAGCGGGGCAACCGCCAAAGTCGAGGATGAACTTGCCTTGGTCAAACTCAATGTCTTCGCCATTGTTCTTGGCAACAACACCGATGAACTGGAGGACATTCTCGCCATCCTCGAGTGCGAAGTCACCCTTGTAGCACAGCGTGTTGGGATCGTTGGTCACATCAGGATCCTTGTTGACCTTGACGGTGGCGCGGCCCAGCTCCATGTTGGTGAAGATGGTTACACGCACATCATAGGCCTGGCCCTTCTCGATGTGCAGGGGCACACCGGTGATAGAGCACTGAGCCTGCCACTCCGAGGTGGTTGCGTTGTCGGCTCTAACGGTATAGACGCCGTCGGCAAACGAGAAGGAGGGATCAGCAATCTGTGACCAACCGGCATCAGCCCACCAGAAGTTCATGGTTCCGGCGGTATTGAAGCCTGCACCCAGGTTATCGGCTGAGTTCACGTCAACCCATTCTACAGTCGGCTCGTCGGGGGTAACGGGCAGCACGGTGCCGTCATCGTTAGCATGGTCCTTGAGCACGATGTTAGAGATGTTGACGGTGGTACCGGCCTGGCAGCCGCCAAAGTCGAAGAACAGGTTAACACGCTCCATGTCGATACCAGGCATGTCGCTCTTCCAGAAGATATAATCTTGGCCTGCCTTCAAGTCAACACGGTCGGCAAAGTAGAAGACATTGTCATCGCCGTCCATCACAAGCTTGACAGTGACACCGTTCAGGTCCTTGTCGCTGTTGAGGATGCAGGAGAAGTCATAGTTGTGATCGGCCGAAGTCGAGATGTTGGTGGTCTTGAATGCCATCTGTGCCTGCCACTGGTCGGTGGTTGCCTCGGGCAGGAATACGGTGTAATCATTACCATTGGCCTCAAAGCCGGGATCAGCAATCTGGTTCCAACCGGGAGCGTACCAGAAGAACATGCTGTAATCCGCGTTCTTCCACATGTTGAAGTCGCTGTTGGGATCAAATCCGGTGAAGCCCTTCTCTTCCTCCTCGCTGGTGAAGATAAAGCGCCAGGCGATACCACGGTCAGGAGCGTCATAGACGAGGACCATCTTCTTTGCCGTCAGCGTCTCGATACGGAACTTGGGATTCTCGTACTGGGCATCAGAGCTGATGTAGGGGAACAAGGTGTTGGGAGCCAGCTGGATATAGGTCTGCTTGCTCACGTTGCCGTCGGCATCCTCCCAATCATACTCCTCGAAGCTCCAAGTACTGTTCTGGTTGCCGATAGTGGCGTCCCAGTCAGCACCTTGGGTGCCCCACTTGGTAGTACCGGTGTTGACATAGGTCAAGCCGTCTTCACCAGCATTGTAGAAGTAGTTACCGCCCTTGCGGTTCTCAGCGGTGAAGCTGATGCGGTCGTCATACATACCGAAGTCCTTCTTCTCGTCGGGCTGAGCCGACCACCATCCTGTACCAGCAGTGCCGGCGGGGCCGCAAGCCAAGTGGGCCACTTCCTTGTGGTCGAAGCGCCACTCCTTCTCGGTGATGCGGCGGAAGTCGTTGGTGTAGTCAATCTTGGACTCGTTGAAGGTGTACTCCTTCTTGATACCGGTCTGGCTGATGCCGTTGCGGTTACCCAGGCGCAGCTCGATGGTGTGAGTGCCTGCCTCGTTGTTCTTGTAACCCACTTCCTGC
>CACYAW010000093.1 GCA_902772455.1 uncultured Bacteroidales bacterium | reverse complement strand
CTTTAGGGTGTTAAATTGCCTTGTGGCATGTTACTACTTCTTAAGGATAAGGCTTTTTAAGTTTCACCATTTGTCGGAATTGGGCATTTGGGGTACATTTGCATGACTATTAACCAGCAAGACCAATATGGCTAAAATTGAGGATTTCTTCACGTTGACCAACAGTGTAGAGGGCATCGATAATGAGCAATACCGCCACCTAGAGCCCATGATACGCGCCATCGATGCGATGGCCAATGCGACCTACCAGAGCATTTATGTCATCGACTACCTGAGGCATGGTTTCCTGCATGTAGCGAGTAATCCGCTATTCCTGTGTGGGCACACGGCCGAGGAGGTGCGCCAGATGGGCTACCGCCTGTATATCGACCACGTCCCTGCCGAGGAACAGATGATGCTCACTGAGATCAACGAGGTGGGCTTCAAGCGCTTCAACGAGGAGCCCATGACTGAGCGCAGCCGCTGCTTCATGAGCTACGATTTCCATATTGTGAATGGCGAGGACTGCTACTTGGTAAACCACAAGATTACGCCGTTTGCCCTTGCACCCGATGGACGTGCCTGGCTGGCGATGTGCGTCGTGTCGTTGTCGCACCACAACACGCCTGGTCATGTCGAGTTCCGCAAGAAGGGTCAATCCATTTACTGGGAATATGACCTGAACAGTCACCGTTGGCAGGAGCGGAAAAGCATTACCCTGCGCGGGCAGGAAAAGCAAGTGCTTATCCTGTCGGCTCAGGGATATACCGTGCCTCAGATAGCCGATAGGATGTGTCGTGCTGTGGATACCGTCAAAACTTACAAGCGTGCACTGTTTGAGCGCTTGGGTGTGCGCAGCATCACCGAGGCCCTGACTGTTGCCACCAATCAGGGCCTGTTGTAGAATCAGAGATAATTATCGGGTGAGGCCCATTAGCAGCTTACCAGGGGTCTTCGGCTTGTGATTCCTCCATGAGTTGTTTGCCGTAGGGAGTGAGGTACTCGGGGGCGCTGGGATCGTTGGGATAGAATAGGGGCACGTCGATGTCGCCTTGGGCGAAACTGGCGATCTCATAGGGTTGATAGACGAGATGCAGAAATCCCTCCTCGAAATACCATACTGATGGAATCTTCACAATACCGTCTTCAGGGAGGAACAGGTCCTCTTCGGTGTAGTCATATTTGAGGTTGATTGAATTCAGGATGTGGGGACGGATTAATTCCGGGTCAATCAATACATCCTCTAACGTGACGATTTTGTCGAGTTCGGTATCGTAGGTGATGTAGTTGTGGATATACATTCCATGGGCTCCTCCCGCATAGTACATATAGGAGAACAGATGGAACACGGCGAATCTCTTGCCCAAAGTTTTTAGTTCGATTAACTCGGTAGTGGAAGAATAAGAGGATTCTATATCTTTGAAATCGTCGAGGATCTGGTAGGGGCCACTGTCGCCAAAGGGCACATTCTCAATGTCGGTGTACAGCCTGT
Organism: uncultured Bacteroidales bacterium; assembly: GCA_902772455.1. Lineage (GTDB taxonomy): Bacteria > Bacteroidota > Bacteroidia > Bacteroidales > Muribaculaceae > Sodaliphilus. The sequence continues at coordinate 7,901 of CACYAW010000093.1, read as the reverse complement.
ACTCGATGGCCCGATCCATCTGCTTGATGTCGTCTTTGTCGGTCAGCCATTTGCAGAAGGCTTCCTGCAGGTTGGGGCACTCCTTGCCATTGAGCATAACGGGCCAAAGGGCCTTGATGGAGTTTTGCTGATACTGGGCGTCTTCTCCTTCACCGAGTTTTGCCTTGACGGTCTTGTCGATGTTATAGAAATGGCACGGTTTTCCGTAGGATGATGATTGTCCCAAAGCAGGGGCTGCCCATGCCATGACAGCAATAGAGGTCAAGAGAATAATTAGCTTTTTCATGCGTGATGATGTTGGTAAGTGTGGGTTAGGTCACTCCGTTAAGTCGAGGAGCTCCAGGCCATAGGGGGTGAAGAGCCGTTTGATCTCCTCTGGCTTGAGCATGTAAGGGTAGATGGGGGCATCGATCAGACCCTGGGCATAGCTGGCGATTTCATAGACCTGATAGACCACGTGCAGCACCGAACCGTCAATATGGAAGTCGCGGGGCAGGGGTAGCAGGCCGTTGTCGGGCAGGAACAGTTCGTCAGTGCCGTAGTTGTATTCCTGCTTGATGGACTTGAGGATGGCGGTGCGCAACAGGGTGGTGTCGGCAATGAGGTCATCAAAAGTGACGGCCTTTTCGGTCTTGAGGTCATAGGTCACATAGTTGTGGGCGTAGATGCCGTGTACGCCGCCTGCCATATAGGAATAGGTGCCCAGATGGTAGGTGAGCAGGCGGTCGATCATGCTCTCCATGTTCACTTTCACCTCGCTGGTCGAGAGCTTGTTCTCCTCATACTTGACGCTTTTCACCGGCACGAGGAGTTTGCTATCGTAGTCGGTGTAGTTGCTGGGATCGAGCAGGAAGTCGGTGACCTTGTCGAGCTGGTTGAGCTCGGCGCTGTCGGTCATGGCGCGGAAGAGGGCCTGCTGCAGTTCGGTACAGGGCTTGCCGTTGATGACTTGTGGCCAGAGGGCCGTGAATGTGTTGTCAAAGTAGAGCGTGTCGCGCTCCTCATCGTAGTAGGAAAACATCTTTTCCATCTTGATGTTGCTGAACTGGCACAGGGTGGTGTCGCTGACCTTGTCACTGGACATGCCGTTGCTGCTCTTATTGGCGCAGGAACACAGTGTTGTCACGATAAAACCCGCTAGGGCGAGAATGAAAAACTTCTTCATTGTCATTAACCGGTTGAATTGTTATGCTTGCAAAGTTATATAATAATGATGAGACTATCTTCGCCTAGGGCACAAAAAAATCCTCGACTCACGTCGGGGATTGCTTAACTAATTAACCTTCTAATACCATTAACATAAACCTTTAAACAATCTTTCTTGATTATTCTGAAAAGTCAACTGCCTCACGACACTTGAAATCTCATAACCTTAAAAACTAATACCATGAAAAACCTCTGCAAAATTAGTGCAAAATATGTTTTATAACATGTTTTTAGAACACAAAATAGCCAAAAGTTAACAATAATTTGCAGTAAATGGCAAATTTACTGCAAATTATACATATTTTAACAATTTTGCCGGCCTACCTGTTGGTGAGCGTGGCGAAGTAGATCATGTCGATCTCCTCATAGGAGAAATCACCGCTAATGAAGTTTCCGGTCTTGAGCTTCAGACAGTCGGAGAGGCGTTGCAACGCCTGTTCAAACATCTGCTGATGGTCAAAGGCCAACGGCGGCAATTGGTTGATGGGATACCATTGGGCCTGTCGGGCGTCATCGCCGCCCTTGACATCCTGCACGCGCGTGAGGGTGAAAAAGGCGATGGAGATGACCCGCTCGCGCGGATCACGGTCAGGCGAGGCAAAAGCACCCAGTTGCTCGATATTGGATGCGGTAAGTCCTGTCTCTTCCATCAGTTCGCGGCGTGCGCCGTCGGGGGCGTCCTCATCGATGTTGAGGAATCCGCCGGGAAATGCCCAGCATCCCTTGTAGGGCTCTCCGCCCCGTTCAATCAGCAATACGTTCAGTCGCAGGCCGTCATAGCCAAACACGACACAATCGGTGGTGACTGCGGGATGTGGGTAACGGTAGCAGTAATTTCCTTCCATAATATTAATCCTCAATAAAGAAAACCACAGTTCTGGGTGAATTCGTCACTCGCTGGATCGCGACAGCGGCAAAGGGCACCTGAGTGTGGCTCGTTTTATGTCCCTTGTTCACCTGGTAATGGAAGATGATGTTTCCGGGACTTTCCTTTACCTTCATGGGCGTTACCGTGGTGGGGCAGTTAGTCTCGGGAAGCACGATGGCGATGACAAACTGTTTCTCCCAGTTGATGTCGGTGGGCGCACCTCCCATGATGGCTGCGGGACCAAAGTATGACTCAAATTTCTCCTTGCTTTCAAAAATGAGCTGTTGTGGCTTGCTGCAATCTGTATTGTTGCGCACATAGTAGTTCTTCAGCGCCACAAACGGCACCTCCTTGGCTCCCTTCTTGGCTTGCTTCAAGGGGTTGGAAGCGGCACAATGGCAACTGAAGATCACCATGGCAATCAACGACAGAATCAGCGCTGCACTTCTCATGATTTGGAATGCTCGTTGGTGATTTTATCGTAGTAAAAGTTAAGCACATCGCTGGCGGCGACAAACGACGTCTGCTTGCCGGCGAGCACAGTGTCCTCTTTGATGTTGAGCAGACGTTCGATCTCGGGGTCGAAATAGAAGCGCGCCAGCAACTGCTCGTTGATGGTCTCGCGCATCCAGTAGCGCTCCTGTTCATGGCGTTTGTCGTCAAAATAGCCATTCGCCTTGACGTGGGCAAAGTAGCGGTCGATCATGTCCCACACCTTGTCGATGTCCAGGTCGTAGTAGCCCGAATAGGTGATGACCTCGGGCAGGAAACCGCTGGGGGGTAGGGGATAGAGGTGGAGGGCGTTGCGGAACTGTGCCGCCGCCAGTTTGGCGCGCTCGATGTTGTCGCCGTCACACTTGTTGATGACGATGCCGTCGGCCATCTCCATGATGCCGCGCTTAATGCCCTGCAGTTCGTCGCCCGTGCCGGCGAGTTGGATGAGCAGGAAGTAGTCCACCATCGAGTGGACGGCGATCTCGCTCTGGCCCACGCCCACGGTCTCGACGAAGATGGTGTCGTAGCCGGCCGCCTCACACAGCACGATAGTCTCGCGCGTCTTGCGTGCCACACCGCCCAATGAACCTGCCGAGGGGGAAGGGCGGATAAACACGTCGGGCTCGATGGCCAGGCGTTCCATGCGTGTTTTGTCACCCAGGATGGAGCCCTTGGAGCGCTCGCTGCTGGGATCGATCGCCAGCACGGCCAGTTTGTGGCCCTGCTTGATGACGTGCATGCCGAAGGAGTCGATCGACGTGCTCTTGCCGGCGCCGGGCACACCCGTGATGCCGATGCGGCGCGAGTTGCCCGTGTAGGGCAGGCACTTTTCGATGACTTCTTGCGCGATGATCTGGTGCTCGGCATTGCGGCTCTCGACCAGCGTCACAGCCTGACCCAGCACGGCGCGGTTGCCCTTGCGGATGCCCTCGACATACTCGGCGGGCGTTAATTGCGGCTTGCGCTTGCGCTTCAGGTAAGGGTTGACGATGGGCGGCTGTTCCACGCCGCTGTTGACCTGCAGCCCGGCGAACTGGTCATCATTCTCGGGATGACTCATGCTGGGGCACTCCTCGGTGTGCTGTATGATTTTTGTTTTGTCTGCCATATAGTTGATTTAGGTTTTAGTTCTTGTTGATGATGCCCACGAGGCGGACGGTGGCGCGTGCCCTCTCGGGGTCGTTGGTCATCACGGTGAGCGGCACGTTGAGCAGGTTGCCTTGCTGACGGGCTGTGTCCACGGTGACGGTGATGGTTGCCTTCTTGCCGCGCTTGAGTTCCAGCTTGTCGGCTTTGACGGTGATGCCTTCGCCCTCTGGAGCCCACAGGCGTCTGATGATGAGCGGGCTTTTGCCTTTGTTGGTGATGGTGAACATGCGCGTCACGGTCTCATCTGCCGCCAGTTCGCCGTAATCCAGCCTGTCACCGCAGTCGATGCTCGCCACGGGCGCGTCATGCAGCTGTTTTTCAGTCAGGTCGTCAAACGATTCGATGACTTGAGCCATCACCAGTACGTCAGCCGTGCCTACTGTGGCTGTTGACGGCTGGTGCAGTGGCTCGCACGACAGCGTGAGCGTGTCGATGTTCAAGCCCCATAGCGGTGCATTGGCCGATCGGTAGTGTACCGTGAGCGCGGCGACTTTTGCCGGTGGCACTGTGTCAGGAACGATAGCGGGCTTGAGGTGGTCATTGCCACCGTGGACGCTCACGAGCAGGGTATCGGTCGAGGCATTATAGGTGCTCAGGTATTCCGTCTTGTTCTTGCCGCGGGTGAGTTCTCCCATGGGGAGGCTCTGCTGGCTGATGCGCAGGTCCCCCGCGCGCAACGGATACTGCTTGTCCAGGGTCGCGGACGTGGGGATGACGTTGCCGGTGATCTCCAGAACCGTGCGCTTGGGCATCGTATTGGTTAAGATGAGCACCTGCTTGGAGAACTGTCCGGGGCGGCCCGACGGGTTGTAGGTGATGCCTACAGCCGCTGTATCGCCAGGTTCAATGGGCGTCTCGGGATAGGTGACGGCTGTGCAACCGCACCCGGCCTGGGCCTTGACGATGAGCAATGGCTCGGTACCCGTGTTCACCACGCGCATCTGGCAAGTGACTTTGCCGTCCTGTTCCATAAACACGCCCATGTCGTGCTGTCGCTCCAGCCACGTGGCTTCGGGCTGGGCGGCAGCGGTCATCGCCATGATGGCCAGCAATGCTATGGTTAGGGCTTGTCTCACTTATTTCTTGGGGATGACGGTGCCCTCGATGCGCAGGGTGGTGGTGCGTTCCTTGCCGTTGGTCTTGATCTTGACGGTCTTCTTGAAAGCGCCTGGGCGCCCGATGGGGCTGTAGGTTACCTTGATTTTACCCTTCTTGCCAGGCTTGATGGGCTTGGTGGGGTATTCGGGGCGGGTACAGCCGCAAGAGGCCGTCGCGTCGATGATGAGCAGCGGCTTGTTGCCAGTGTTGGTGAATTCAAAGGTACAAGACACGGGGCCATTGGCCTCTTTAATCGTGCCGAAGTCATGGCTCTTGACCTCGAAAGAAGCCTCGGCATATTTGTCGTCGGCCAATGAACTGAGTGCCACCATGCAAACGGCGAATACCGCCATAAAAAACCGTTTTGTCATTGTCATTATTCAGAATGATGATTAAGTCTAACCTGCAAAGTTAGGAACATTTTTTGGTGAGGCAAACTGAAAGCGGGGAATTTAATATAATTTATAATACAGAGTCGAAAAAGCGTTCAGTATTTGTATGTTTTGATAATCTTGTTTATCTTTGCAAAAAACTGGAGAAACTCATAAATATCTATAATTAACCTAATAAAAAACGTTGATTATGAACAAAACAAGATTACTCATTGCCCTGCTGGTGATGCTGGTTGCCGCTAGCGGCTATGCACAGGACAGCTACCGCCAGGCTGTAAAGGATTACATGACAGCTATTGGCCAATTTGAAAAGGAAAAGGCGTACATCTCAACTATGAGTATGATGTTTGATAGGAGTGGTAACGTGGACATTGACCAGTTGACACAACGCTATCTCGATGAACGCTATGAGGATGACATGATTGACTACTATGCCTTAGCCTGGAAAGAACAAGGCATGGCCGAGGCCGATTTGAGAGAATTGTCATCACTGTTCTCCACTCCACAACATAAGGTATTTGACGCCCATTGCAAAGAATGGATGGTGGGATTCGTTTCCTATATGCTGGAGCCGTTCATGGAATCCATGAGGAATTTGGAAGAGCAGTTGGAAAGCGGTGAATACAAGTACAAGGAATCAGAATACTTGTCTCGTATGGAGTCGCCTATTCAGCCCAATGCGGAAATAGATGCCGTTTATGCCGAGAAATTCAATAGTGTTATGATGGAATCGTCTATAGTAAAGACCATGACGGATGCGATGTTCAAGAGGATGGATGAGGGGATGGACCGCGTATCCATCGATGAGCCCATTAGGAAAGAGTCTCAAGAAAAAGTTAAAGATTGGATGACTAAGAGTTTGCCCGCAATGTTGCTGAATAATGCTTACGGCAATTTAACCCTTGAAGACCTTGACTATGCTGCCAAACTCTATGCCAACGAGACCTTTTGTAAATTCCAAAACTACGACCCGAGCAAAACCGACATGGAATCTTTAAAAAATGCACATGCTATTTCCAAATACATGGAATGGATGGAGGAGCAGGGCGCAAAGACAAGCGAAGACCCTAAAGCCTTCATGAAGTTCGTTGAGTCGCTTTTTGAAACTATCAACCCGAAAAATTGACGATATTAACACTTAGGGATTAAAATCCTGAAGAGTGATACCGTCACTTACAATACCCATCAGCCGCTGTCCGTGTTATCGAAACAGCGGCTGATGTCATATAGATGCATACAGTTTTTTTAGCGTTTTTCTGCAAGAAGTAGGGACCGTAATGGCTTTTTTTGTAAATTTGCAGGATTAAACCTAATAGAATATAGCATCATGATGAAGAAAATCTTGCTTTCCCTCGCCGCAATGACGGCAATGACCGCGATGGCCGACACGCCATTGTGGATGCGATTTGCAAGCATCTCGCCTGACGGTAACAAGATCGCGTTCTGCTACAAGGGTGACATCTATGTGGTGCCCTCCAGTGGCGGACAGGCTGTGCAGTTGACCTCACAGTCGAGTTATGAATCCCAACCCGTATGGTCCCCCGATGGGGCGATGTTGGCATTCGCCAGCAACCGCAAGGGCAACGATGATATTTACGTGATGCCCTCGACAGGCGGACAGCCCAAGCAAATCACGCGTAACAGCGCTGCCGAGACACCGTGGACCTTCAGCCCCGACGGCAAGTATATCTACTTCAGCGCCGCGATTCAGGACCCCGCCAGCAGCATGCTGTTCCCCAGCGGCCGCCTGACCGAGGTCTATAAGGTGCCCGTCGAGGGTGGCCGTGCTACCCGTGAATTGGGTACCCCTGCCGAGTACATTTGCTGGAACAAGACTGGCGACTACTTCGTTTATCAGGATCGCAAGGGAGGCGAGGATGAGTACCGCAAGCACCACACCTCGTCGATCACCCGCGACATCTGGTGCTATGATGCCAAGACAGGCCATCACACTAACCTGACCGACATCGGTCGATGAACGTCTATTCGATGCCGCTGGACCGTCCCGGTCAGTTGAAGGCCGTAACCGACTTCACGGTGAATCCCGTGCGCTTCTTGTCGATTTCCAATAACGGAACCTTGTGCTTCACCCAGGATGGTGAACTCTACACTATGCCTCCCGGCGGCCAGCCCAGCAAGGTGAACATCAGCCTGTGGCATGACGACAGCGACCAGATCCAGAACCTGTCGTTCACCCGCGGCGCTACCGATGCTGCCGTGTCGCCCGATGGCAAGATGGTGGCCTTTATCGTTCGTGGTGAGGTCTTTGTGACCTCGGTGGAATACAGCACCACCAAGCGCATCACCAATACCCCCGAAGCCGAGGATTGGGTATCGTGGGGCGCCGACAACCGCACGCTGGCCTATGCCACCGAGCGCAACGGCAACTGGGAACTCGTCCTCGCCACTATCGAGCGCAAGGATGACCCCAACTTCCCCAATGCCACTCTCATCAAGGAAGAAATACTGTTGCCCTCGACCACGGTCGAGCGCATGTATCCCTGTCTGTCGCCCGATGGCAAGAAACTGGCCTTTATCGAGGACCGCATCTACCTCAAGGTGCTTGACCTCAAGACCAAGCAGGTCACTCAGGTGACCGACGGCTCGACCTGGTATGAGACCAACGGCGGCTTTGACTACAGCTGGTCGCCCGACGGCAAGTGGTTTGCCCTCGAGTTCATCGGCAACCAGCG
>CACYAW010000092.1 GCA_902772455.1 uncultured Bacteroidales bacterium | reverse complement strand
ATATATGGCAGTAAGAATTGTCGGGGTTGATATTCCCCAAAACAAGCGCGGCGTCATCGCCTTGACCTACATCTTTGGTATCGGGCGCAGCTCAGCCGCTACAATCCTCAAGAAGGCTGGTGTCGACGAGAACACCCGCGTTAAGGATTGGACCGATGCCGAGGCAGCAGCCGTGCGTGAAGTCATCGGTAACGAATACAAGGTGGAAGGTGACCTGCGCAGCGAGGTCCAGATGAACATCAAGCGATTGATGGACATCGGTTGCTATCGCGGCATCCGTCACCGCAACGGTCTCCCCGTGCGTGGTCAGAGCACCAAGAACAACGCACGCACCCGCAAGGGCCGCAAGAAAACTGTTGCTAACAAGAAGAAAGCTACTAAATAACATTATTGAATTATGGCTAAAAAGACAGTCGCAGCTAAGAAGAGAGTCGTTCGCGTTGACGGTATTGGTCAACTGCACGTGCATTCTTCATTCAACAACATCATTGTGTGCCTCGCCAACGGTGAGGGACAGGTAATTTCGTGGTCCTCGGCTGGTAAGATGGGTTTCCGCGGTTCTAAGAAGAACACGCCCTACGCTGCCCAGATGGCTGCCGAAGACTGTGCAAAGGTCGCTTACGACCTCGGCTTGCGCAAGGTGAAGGCCTACGTCAAGGGTCCGGGTAATGGCCGCGAATCGGCTATCCGCACCATCCATGGCGCCGGCATCGCAGTTACCGAGATCATCGACGTCACGCCGCTGCCCCACAACGGCTGCCGTCCTCCCAAGCGCAGAAGGGTCTAAGAGAGTTAGGCGCTTCACGCTGTCAAACCACTGTTTTAACAGGTTTTATCAATAAACTTTTTTCGCGAATCTCTATCAGTGAATGGATTGCATTTTTTAACGACCTCTCTGCAATCGCGGCTGCACTGAAGCGATTCCAATTCACAATGTTAATTAATTTTTAAGAAAAGACTATGGCTAGATACACCGGTCCAAAAACTAAAATTGCTCGTAAACTGGGTGAGCCCATCTTCGGTGAAGACAAGTACTTTGCCAAGAAGAACTATCCCCCTGGCCAGCACGGTACCAACCGTCGCAGGAAATTGTCAGAGTACGGCACACAGCTTCGCGAAAAACAGAAAGCAAAATACACCTATGGTGTGCTTGAGCGTCAGTTCCGCAACCTCTTCAACAAGGCTTCGCGCATGAAGGGCGTTACGGGTGAGGTGCTCCTGCAGCTCCTCGAGGCTCGTCTCGACAACATCGTTTATCGTCTGGGTATTGCTCCCACCCGTGCAGCTGCACGTCAGCTCGTCCTTCACCGTCACATCACCGTTGACGGCAAGGTGGTGAATATCCCCTCCTACTCGGTGAGCGAAGGTCAGATCGTTGCTGTTCGTGAGAAGTCCAAATCCCTCGAGGTCATCCAGGATGCCCTCGCCGGCTTCAACCACAGCAAGTATCCCTGGATCGAATGGGACGACAGTGTAAAGGGCGGCAAGCTCCTGCACATGCCCGTTCGTGAGGACATCCCTGAGAATATCAAGGAGCAGTTGATCGTCGAGTTGTATTCTAAACAGTAATATTTTTATCCATGGCTATTTTAGCATTCCAGAAACCCGACAAAGTCTTGATGTTGGAAGCCGACAATTCGTTCGGCAGATTCGAGTTCCGTCCTTTGGAGCCTGGTTATGGCGTTACCATCGGTAACGCACTGCGCCGCATCCTCCTCTCAGGACTCGAAGGCTTTGCGATTTGCAGCATCCGAATCGACGGCGTGCAGCATGAGTTCGCTACCATCACCGGGGTGAAGGAAGATGTCACCAACATCATCCTCAACCTCAAGAAGGTGCGCCTCAAACGCATCGTCGAGGATACCGACACCGAGAAGGCCGTTGTTAAGGTTTCAGGTCAAAGCGTCTTCAAGGCCGGCGACATTGGCAAGGTGCTCAGCGCATTCGAGGTGCTCAACCCCGAGCTCGAGATCTGCCACATCGACCCGTCTTGCGGTTTCCAGATCGAACTCTCGATCAACAAGGGCAGGGGATATGTTCCCGCCGAGGAGAACCGCAACGCCAATGACCCCATCGACGTGATTGCCATCGACTCGATCTACACGCCCATCCTGAACGTGAAGACCGCCGTCGAGAACTTCCGTGTCGAGCAAAAGACCGACTACGAGAAGCTCGTCATCGAAATCACCACCGATGGCTCCATTCACCCCAAGGACGCTCTCAAGGGCGCTGCCGAAATCCTGATCCAGCACTTCCAGCTCTTCACCGACCGTGAAATCGTTCTCGACAACACCGAGAACAACGCCAACGAGGAGTTTGACGAGGAAGTACTCAAGATGCGTCAGCTGCTCAAGACCAAACTTGTTGACATGGACCTCTCGGTACGTGCACTCAACTGCCTCAAGTCGGCAGAAGTCGAGACACTTGGTGAGCTCGTGGTCTTCAATAAGACTGACCTGCTCAAGTTCCGCAACTTCGGTAAGAAATCGCTCAGCGAGCTCGAAGAGCTCCTCGCGACTCTCAATCTGCACTTTGGCATGGATATCACTAAATACAAATTAGAAAAAGAGTAAAAAACGATGAGACATAATAAAAAATTCAACCACCTGAGCCGCAAGAGCGCACATCGTGAAGCCATGTTGGCCAACATGACCATCTCGCTGATCATGCACAAGCGCATCGTTACGACCCTCGCTAAGGCTAAAGCTCTGCGCATGTATGCCGAGCCCATCATCAACAGGGCTAAGGACGACACCACTGCTTCGCGCCGCATCGTCTTCAAACATCTCCAGAACAAGGAGGCCGTCAAGGAGCTCTACTCGACAGTAGCTGCCAAGATCGCCGACCGTCCCGGTGGATATACCCGCATCCTTAAGCTGGGTAACCGTCTGGGTGACAACGCCAAGACCTGCTTCATTGAGCTCGTTGACTTCAATGAGGCCATGCTCGAGGCCAAGAACCAGGAGAAGGCTGCCGCCAAGAAGACCACCCGTCGCAGCCGCAAGAAAGCTGCCGCTCCCGCAGCCGCAGCCGAAGAGGCTCCCAAGACCGAAGAATAAATTTCTTTAAATAAAGTAAAAAGCCCATGTGTCATCACATGGGCTTTTACTTTATGTCTAGGGTCTAGAGTTTAGGGTTTAGAGATTAAGTTACCTCTGTTCGTCATCTTGATAACTCTTTCGCAATCCGCTGATCAGTTTGGATGTTTTGAAGATATCGGGTCTTATGCCTTGTAAATCACTCTGAGAGATGTATCCAAGTTCCATGGCTATCTGCAGTTGGCAATATGTTTCCATCAACGAGCCATAAGCGATTTCTAGAAAATGGATTTTTTCTCTATTGGATGAGCGTCCAGTTTGTTCTGCAATGTTTGAAGGGACTGATATAGCGGCTCTACGGATTTGATTGCACAATGCAAACTGCTCATGGCTTGGAAACTTGTTTACCAGCTTGTAAACCGATTTAGTCATTTCTTTTGCCACTTGCCAGGCAACCAGTTTTTCAAATCTATAAGTGACCTCTTCCATATCAGTTTAAATAAAGAATAAGTCCCAAATTTCTCTAAACTCTAAACTCTAAACACTAAACCCTAGACCTTCATGAAATGGGCAACGCCCATTTCATGACTTCACTTCCCATCCCAGGGCGCTGGCGCCCAGCACGGCGGCGTCGCTCTCCTTGAGCTCGCTGATCAGGATCTTCACCTTGCCCTTGTAGATGCCCAGCACGTTGCGGTCAAACGCCTCCTTCACGGGGTTCATGATCAGGTCACCGCTCTTGGTCAGGCCGCCGAACAGCACAAATGCCTCGGGGCTCGAGAAATTGGTGAAATCTGCCAGAGCCTCGCCCAGGATGTTGCCCGTGTACTCAAAGATGTCCTTGGCCAGCTTGTCACCGGCAACGGCGCAGTCATATACGTCCTTGCTCGTGATGGCCTCGATGTCATAATCGCGCAGCTTCGACGGCTCGTCGCGCAGCTCCAGGAACTCGCGTGCCGTGCGTGCCACACCCGTTGCCGAGCAGTAAGCCTCCAGACAGCCCGTGCGGCCGCAGCCGCACACACGGCCGTTGGTGCGCTTCACGATCACGTGGCCCAGCTCGCCGGCAAAGCCATCGTGGCCGTAAACCATCTGTCCGTTCACCACGATACCGCTGCCCACACCTGTGCCCAGCGTGATCATGATAAAGTCCTTCATGCCGCGTGCCACACCATAGGTCATCTCGCCGATGGCAGCAGCGTTAGCATCGTTAGTGATCAGGCAAGGAATGCCGAATTTCTCCGTTACCATCTCGGCCAGATGGATGGGCATGGGCCAGGGCAGGTTGGGCGCCTGGTCGATCATACCCGTGTAGTAGTTGCCGTTGGGAGCACCGATGCCGATGCCGTTGATTTTGCCGTCGGCCTCATTGTCAGTGATTAGACGAGACAGCTCAGTGTGCAGCTCGTCACTGTGCTTGCCAGTCTTGATAGAACTGCTCGCAATCACGTTGCCACGAGCGTCAACGATTCCAAAGACGGTGTTAGTGCCGCCCATGTCGATACCGATTACATAAGGTTTTGCCATGATTTTGGTTTTGTTTTTATTGGTTGATAATAAACGATTTCTTCTCAATTGACAAAGGTAATAAAAAAAGTCTTTCTAGATACCTCTGTACTAGTTTTTTGTTCTTGCACGCGCTGCGCTAGAAGGAGGCGGAGAGGCGGACGTTGAGTTGGCGGCGGGTCAGGTAGTTGGGGACGGCGTACTGGATGTTGTTGACGTCGGTGACCCAGTAGTAGCTGCTCACGTTGGAGATGTCCATGAGGTTGAAGCAGTCCAGACCGAGCCAGATCTCCTTGAAGTGGCTGAACGGGCCGCTGAGGGGGCGGTTCTCCTTGCCCACGAGCTCGTAGCTCAACCCGACGTCAACACGCTTGTAGGAGGGTTGGCGTATGTAGGCGTCGGCGCGTGTCAGATGGGGTGCCGTTGTGGGCAGACCGTCACTGAGGATGCCCTTGAGGCTGAACTTCAAGCGCGGGATGTTGGGGAAGTAGTCGGTGAAGAACAACGCGATGCTGTAGCGCTGGTCGGTGGGGCGGGGCACCTTCACGCCGTTGAGGTCTTCTTGGGTCTTCATCAGCGATAAACTCAGCCAGGAGTCGGTGCCCTCGACAAATTGGCCAAAGAGTTTCATGTCCACACCTGCGATGTAGCCCTTGGAGGAGTTGACGCCGCTATAGACGAGCTTGAGGTTGTCGATCTCATAAGGGATGAGGTTAGACAGGTTCTTGTAATAGGCCTCGGCAGTGAACTTGAAGGGGCGGTCCAGGGCGCGGAAGGTATAATCGGTGCCTAGAATCACCTGGATGCTGCGCTGCGACTTGATGTCCTTGTTCAGCAGGATGTTGCGGTTGCCCAGCGTGTCCATGATCTGCTGGCGGTATTCCTTGTAGAAGGGGGCCTGATAATAGACGCCGCCCGCCAGACGCAGCGACAGGTTGCCGTTGCGCTCGGGCACAAAGCCCAGGCTCACACGTGGTGAGACGAGGGTCTCGCCGTTGAAGTTCCAGTGCGACAGTCGCAAGCCCGCGTTCAACGACCAGTAGCCGGCGCCAGAGGTGAAGCGCCAGGTGTCCATGAGCCAGCCGGCCAGGCGTGTGGTGTTGAGGTCATTGCTCGATATCTCGGTGAAGATGACGTTGACCTGGTCGGGGATGTGGGGCAGGGAATAGCCCGCACTGTCGCGCCACTGCCACTGGCGTGAACGGTCATAAATGTCCTCCTTGCGCATCGACATGCCATAGGAGATGCTGTTATTGTTGATGCCGATGTTGCCGCGCAGGGTGAGGTCCAGCACGTTCATCTTGAGGCGGGTGCGCTCGTGCTCGTGGTACTTGCCCACGCCCAGCTCTTGACCGGCCTGATCGAGCCAGTATTCGCCGTGGATGTCATAGGCCACCAGCTCGTCGGTGCGGTAGCCCGAGGCCTGTAAGGTGAGGTCGGTGCCCTTGTTGTTGAACATATAGGTGATGGCACCGGCGCCAAAGTAGGTCTGGAACTTGTCTTTCTCGTATCCGTCGAAATAGACGGTGAACGACTTCACATCCTTGCTGGTACCGAAGCTGGTCTCGCGGTTCACGGGCGTGAAGCGGTAATCGTTGATGCTGACGTTGCCCAACAGGGAGATGCGCAGCTTGTCGGTGGGCTTGAAGACCAGACTGGTCTGATAGTCGAAATACTGCGGGTCATACTCACCCTTGCTCTCGAGCGAGCCCATGAGCGACGAGTTGCGCTTGTAACGCGCGCCGTGCATCTGGCTGTAATGGCGCGTGCTGTGGCCCAGCATCAGGCTGCCGCCCTGCATGCTGGCGGCCAGGGCGCCCTCAAAGGCCTCGGGCTCGCGATAGGTGATGTCCAGCACCGACGACATGCGGTCGCCATAGGCAGCGCTGAAACCGCCCGTCGAGAAATCGACCTTGCGCACCATGTCAGGGTTGATGATGCTCATACCCTCCTGCTGGCCCGAACTGATGAGCTGCGGGCGATAGACCTCGATGCCGTTGATATAGACGCTGTTCTCGTCATAGGAGCCGCCTCGCACCATATACTGCGAACTCATCTCGTTCTTGGAGCTCACGCCCGCCATGGTGGTGAGCACCGCCTCGACGCTGCCGCCCGAGGCGTCGGGTGTGCGCCGCAGCATGTCCACATCGATGCCCTGCATCGTGGTGGTCTGTTTCTTGTATTCGGTGATTTCCACCTCGCCCAACTCGTGTGTTTTCTCATAGAGTTTCGGGTTGATGGTCACAGTGCCTTCGGGCTTGATGAGCTGGCGAGTCACCGTGGAGTAGCCCAGACACGAGAATTCGACCATGATGGTATCGGCCTTGGGGACCGTCATCTCATACAGGCCCTTGGTGTCGGTATTGGTGCCCACGGCAGTGCCCAGCAGGCGCACCGTGGCAAATTCTATAGGCACACCGGCGGCATCAACGACCTTGCCGGTGATCTTGACTTGTGAAAACGCTGCGGTGGCGCACAACAGGCACACCACAATCATCAATATGCGGGAATGAAATCTCATTGACAGTTTTATGTTATATAATAAATTAACGCAGAAACCGCCCCGAAATTGTAGTAATCTCCTTTTTATTCCCAAACATTGATCAACGCTTTAAAGCAAGCAGAGGGAATGACACTCATTTTAGTAACACGAATGTCCATAATTACCCATGATAAACCCTCAAAAAAAGGTTTTATCAATTTGTGCCGAAGAGCTTATCTGACAGATTATACGATTGGGGCGCTTTGTATTGTGTTGTGAGCTTTTTCGCCTTTTTTATTGATGATTATTTCGTTTTTTTGCTATTTATCAAAAAAATGCTATTTTTGCAGATGTTATTATCCTAAAAGCCCTTCGACGGCAAATTGTCGCAGGTGTACATGTCAAACCCGTTAAAAACTCTACATTTATGAAAACGATCAAAGTTCCCCTAAAAATGTTCGCCCTGGTGGCGTGTCTGTCATTCTCTATGAGCGTTGGAGCCTATGTCTTTGAATCTGGCAGGATTTACTATAACATCACGAGTGGAAATACCGTTGAGGTGACTTACAGTAATTATACTAAAAAACCGTATAATAAACTTGGCAGTAATTATACTGGCAAAATCGCCATTCCCCCAACTGTGCATAACAATGGCAGAGTCTATACAGTAACCGCCATTGGAGATCATGCGTTTGATTTTACTGCTGCTGACGGTAACAAGGATTATCATGACACGGGTTTAATATATGTGTCGATACCCAACACGGTGACACGCATTGGCCAATATGCCTTCGCTCAATGCTATGGCATTGAAAACATGGCGATTCCGAGTTCTGTAACCTACATTGACAACAATGCGTTCAGTCAATGCCCTCAAATGGAATCACTGACTTGTTTGACGAATACGCCACCAACGCTGGGCGGCTCCAACGTGTTTGGAAAATACATGCCCGGAATACATGTACCTAAGGGTTGTATCGATAATTATTTTTCCGCTAAATATTGGAAAGATGCTCCTTCGTTTTGGGAAGTAACCTTTGGTTTTGAGCATAATGGAATTTACTACAACACCACAGGCACCAATACCGTTGAAGTGACATGTGGACAAGAGTTTGGTGGTGACGGTTGGGGATGCTACAATATTGATTGCTACTTTGGCGACATCGTTATTCCCTCCAATGTGTCCCATGGCGGACAGACCTATACGGTAACCGCAATTGGCGATTATGCATTTGATTATTCTTGGTCAAGCGGTGATGATTATGATAGTGGATGCGGCAAGGACCTCACTGGTGTGACTATTCCCCCAACGGTGACCCGAATAGGTGCGAGATCGTTTAAATGTTGTAACGATTTGATGAATGTGATATGCATGGCATCCACGCCGCCTGCAATGACCGCTTCCGGTGCATTTGAATCCAAAGCCTATGAAACAGGTACGCTCTTTGTCCCTAAGGGCTGTGTGGCAGCTTACAGGTCTGCCAATGGGTGGAAGAACTTCCTTTATGTCGAAGAACTGACCTACGACTTCTGTGTTGACGGCATTTATTACAACATCATCAGCAGCAATACTGTTGAGGTGACTCATGGACAAGAATATGGTGGAGAGGGAGTTTGGTACTATAATTGTGGCTACGTTCTTGACAACATTGCCCTCTCTCCCACAGTGACATACGAAGGCAAGACCTATACTGTATCAGCCATCGGGGATAATGCCTTTGATTATAGTTTTAATGATGAATGTACTTCTGGGGATATCATGGATTTATCTAGTGTGACTATTCCCAAAACGGTGACCCGTATAGGTCCAGATGCCTTTAAATGCTGCTCTGCTTTGAGAAGCGTGATATGCCTGGCGAAAGATCCGCCCAGAGGAGCTGGAACTGGGTTTGACTCTGAAGTGTATGAATCAGCCACGCTCTATGTGCCAAGAGGCTGCAGTAAAGCCTATAGGTCAGCCAACGGGTGGAAGAACTTCGTGTTTATCGAGGAACTAAGCTACGACTTTTCATATGACGGCATATACTACAACATCACTGGTGACAATACCGTTGAGGTGACTTATGGACAACGATTTGGCAGTGAGGGAATTTGGTACTATAACGAAGACTGCTATTTTGGTGACATCACCATCCCAGCCACAGTGACTAACGAAGGCCAAATCTATAAAGTAACCGCTATCGGTGACCATGCTTTTGATTATAGTATAAGTGATGAAGAATGTTTTGAGGGTGGCCAATATTTTACTAGTGTGATTATCCCCAATACGGTGTCCCGCATAGGTAAAAATGCCTTTAAATGCTGCTCTGGTTTGAAGAAAGTGACATGCCTAGCGAAAACTCCGCCAAGTGGTGCTTGGTTTGAATCCTTAGTCTATAGCAGTGCCACATTAACCGTGTTAAGTAATTATACGGATGCCTACCAGAAAGCCGATGGGTGGAAGCAATTCTCTAAGATCAAAGGAATTAAGTTCACAGATCTTCCCGTTGCTCCCGGTCATATCAGATTTCCCCGTTCTCCCCGTTCTTCTAGTCGTGCTGGTCGTAATATTAAATCTTCAAATTGACATCAATGTCGAGGGTAGATAAATAGATAGCTCGAAGATCAAAAATCGGCATCCGCAGTTCAATAAGTGAATGAATGCGGATGCCGACTTAATGTAAATCAGTGTACTGGTTCCTTTGGTTGAGGGGCTGGAACGTGGACCCTATCAAAACCATCAGTTGGAGAACAGTGAGAACAGGTCGCGGGCGCTCATGCGGCTATAGCCGGTGGGCAGGGAGCGGTCGATTTTCACCTTGCCGTTCCACTCGATGTTCTTGTAATTAAGTGAGAAAGCCATTCTCTTGTTCTCGATAGTGGCATTGGCATTGATAGCGTGGGCAATGTTTCCAGCGTTGGTGGCCTGCACATTGCTGTATTTGACCTGATAGGCCGCCGTTGTGCTCCCTTGTGGAACGATGTCCAGCGAGGTGATACGGTTGGACTTGTCAAAAGTGAAGGCGTAGCCGTAGCCCTTGTAGCTCTCGGCGGGAACGAGTGTCAAGCTGTTTTTCTCGGTGTTGACAGTCATTCCGGATTTGTTGGCTTCGCTCAGTGTTCCCTTGCCGATGATGCAGGGGCGTCCCAGGAAGATGTCCTGCACATCGCTCACGGTCACGGGAATGCCCGATGTGAGGATGGACACCTTCTCGGCAATGTAGCGCTTGTGCAGCTTGTCCACGGCATAGAGGCTGTCGGCGGTGATGAGCAGGCGTCCCACCTCGATGCCCAGCATGGGGCGCAGCGAGATGTAGATGGCCTGGTCGCGCACCATGCGCACCTGTATGGCCGATGAGAAACTGCTGCCGGCACTCAGCTTGATGTTGCCGCCCGTCTGCATCGTCTGCCAGTCACCCAGCGTGGTGATAACGTCAGCCATAGGGTCGGTAACGCTTGTTTGCGTCGTCGTTGTCGAGTCGGGCACTGAGGTGGTTTTCTTGAATGTGCCGCAGGCGGTCATCATGGCCACCAGCGTGATAAGAATAGCGATATTTGTCTTTTTCATAATCTAATATTTCGATGATAAAAGGGAATGCTCTCTAAAAACCCTAAACACTAGATTCTAGGCCTCAGTCTTATGGAGTGCACCAGCACTTCATAAGACTGGCTCATAATAGGTCTTGTCTTTTACTTTGCGTTGCAATACCTCGTTGTCGGGGTCCTCTTCAAGCGCCTTGTTCCATTGCTCAATGGCCTGGTCTTTCTCGCCGATGAACCACAGGATGTCGCCATAGTGCTCCAGCAGGTGGTTGTCCTCGTCCAGTTCAACAGCCTGCTTGATATAGAGCAATGCTTTCTCGTAGTCCTTCTTGGCGAAGAAGACCCAAGCGTAGGTGTCGATGAAGTTGGCGTTATCGGGGTCGTCCTTCACTGCCAGGGCCGCCATGCGTTCGGCTCGGTCCAGGTCTTCGCCACGTTGTGCCAGGAAATAGGCATAGTTGTTGAGCGCACCTGAATTGAGCGGATCAAGTTCCAGCGCCCGCTCATAACACTCGATAGCCTTGACGGTATCCTTGATCTGGCTATAGATGTCACCAAGGCCTGTGATGATCTCGGCACGTAGCACGAGTTCCGTCGAATCGACCATGGAGAGGGTTTCCTCATAGGAGGCAATCGCTTTGTCATATTCCTCCATCTGGTAATAGCATCCCGCCACATAGCGGCGCAGGTCCACATTGTCGGGGTTGTATTCCAGAGCCTTCTCTGATGCCTTGATGGCATCGGCATAATTGTCGTCCATCATGTTGAGGATGACCATGTTGCGCCAGCTCTCGGCATCGGTAGGGTTAACGTCGAGGCTGTAGGCCAGCTGCTCAATGGCGCCCTTAATGTCTTTTCGGGCATAGAGGTATTCGCTGTAAAGCTGGTGGATTTTCGCCTCGTGCGGGTGTTGCTGGATGAGGACAGTGAACAGGTTATTGATACGCTGTGTGGTGTCCTCGCGTGCCAGTTGCTGGCGGATGTAGCCCAAGAGGACGCCCAGTTTGGAGTCCACGTCAAGCTGCTCGGCGGTGAGGGCGTTATAAATCTGCTGTTCGTAGGCCACGCTGTCTCCCGTCTGGCTGTAGTACTCGGCACGGGCAAGGTAGATGTAACCGTTGTCAGGTGCATATTCCTGCGCGCGGTCAAGGTAGTAAAGGGCGCTGTCGCTCTTGCCGTAGTGCTGGAACAGGCTGCTCATGGCGATGTTGTAAGAGTCGTTCCTTGGGGCAGTGGCCAGCAGCCCGCGCATTTCACGCAAGGCACCGGTGCTGTCGTTCATCGCCATGTAGTTCTCTATTTTGCTCGATGTGATCTGGATGGCATTGCCAAAGAGTGCCGCGATGCTGTCATAGGTGGCATTGCTCTGAGCATAATCACCCGATTGGGAATAGGCCTCGGCGAGACGGACCTGCAATTCCAGGCGGTTGGGGTTGTACTCGTTGAGCACCTTGATGGCACGCAGGGCCTCCTCGGGGTGCCCCAACTGCATATTGGCATCGCTGTAGAAGGTGGTCTCGTACAGGTCCTCGGGCTGCGCATCAAAGTGTTTCTTCATCAGTGCCAGACCTTGCTCGCACGATTCCTTGGTAGCATTGTTCATGCGCAGTTTGCTCATGCCCAAGTAGAATGAGATGGCGGTATTGGTCGAGTCAATCGCATGGGCGTGGGACAGCAACTCGTAGAACGAGTCATAGTTGCCCTTCAGTTTCTCGCTCTGTGCCTGCACAAAGATATACTCAGCCTTGCGCTGGTCTGTCAGGCTGACCCCTTGCTTGGCAGGTTCTTTCTTGCCCGCAATGGCTGTGAGAGCCATTACCACAATCACTACTATCGCTAAATGTCGTTTCATCGACTAACTATTCACTGTTAATTGTCAATTATCAACTATTTCGTTCCCGTGTGCCCGAAGCCGCCCGCACCGCGTTCCGTCTCGTCGAGGTCCTCAACGATGGTCCACTCCACCGTGCTATGGCGGGCCACCACCATCTGGCAGATGCGCTCGCCGTTCTCGATGGTCTGCGGCTCATTACTCAGGTTCACCAGGATGACGCCCACTTCGCCACGGTAATCGGCATCAATCGTGCCAGGCGTGTTCAATACCGTCAAGCCCCGTTTCAAGGCCAGACCGCTACGGGGCCTGATTTGGCACTCATAGCCCTCAGGCAGGGCGATATAGATGCCCGTGTGCACCAGTGCCCGCTGCAGCGGTTGCAGCGTCAGCGGCTCCTCCAGCCATGCCCGCAGGTCCATTCCTGCGCTCAATGCCGTGCCATACTGCGGCAGCTCGTGCGGCCCGCGGTTCACTATCTTCACATTTATCTTCTCCATAACTCAAGAAATGGTTACAAACTGCAAAAATACATCAAAAACGATTACAACCATCATTTGAAACCCTTTTTAAATGTCAATGTTAAGAATGACTATCGATGTGACCTGAATAAAGTTGACTTATTTTGGATAACTGTCCAATCTTTTGACACTTTTGTGTGTTTTTTACTGAAATCGTTAATTTTTCAAGGAAATCGCTTGGCAAGAATGTTTTGTGGCGATAAATTTGTGGCAGAAAAACTAAAAATTGATAACATGAAAAGAGTATTGAATTTATTCTTGTGCCTGTTTATGGGACTGATGTCTTGGGCTCAGTTGCCCGAGTTGTCGGTTGAGCAGCACCTTGAAGACTATGACTTTGCTGTGAAGTATATCGAGGACAACTACTCGGGTTTTGGTGAATGACAGTACAAGGTCAGATTATGAGGAAACTAAAAGCCGCCTGCGTGGCGAGGTGGAGCGGGGAGAACGGCCATGCTGGGATGCTGTTGCGGCATATACTGGTTGGTTTAATGATCTTCACCTCTATCTCTCAGTGCACTATAATGGTTTAAATCAGCATTCCTATCATAAACGGCACATGACTTCCTATGCTTCTCTAATGGAAGAGTATGAGCCCAAGCCCGTTGCCATTAAAGTTACTGACAAAACCTTTTTGGTTCGTTTCCCTTCATGTGGTGGAAATCCTGACATGAAATGGATAAAGAAATCAATAAAACAATATAAGAAATCTCATTGCAAAAACCTGATTATTGATTTA
>CACYAW010000091.1 GCA_902772455.1 uncultured Bacteroidales bacterium | reverse complement strand
TGGAAGAACTGGGACTTCGGTTTCAACCTGCGTGCCAGCATCGGCAACTATCTGTTCAACAATGTGATGCAGGGTTATCACAACGTGAGCCCCGCTGCAGTATTCGAGGAGGTCAGCGGCTTCTATCTGAACAACCGTCCCAAGGCTTCGGTTGAGATGGGCTGGCAGACTTATAACAACCACGCTATCTTCAGCGACTACTGGGTACAGAACGCTTCGTTCCTCAAGTGTGACAACATCACCCTGGGTTACAGCTTCAACAACCTGCTCAAGCATGGCAGCTACAACGGTGTGGGCGGCCGTATCTACGGTACCGTGAGCAACGTGTTCTGCATTACCAAGTATGATGGCATCGATCCCGAGGTATTCGGTGGTATCGGCGGCGACATCTTCCCGCGTCCCATCTCTTTCATCGTTGGTCTGAGCTTGAACTTCTAATTGAGTTGATACATTATACTAATTTATATTAGATTGATCACAATGAATAAGTTTTTCAAATATATATTGAGTGCTGCTTTGGTACTGATGATGACTGGTGGTCTTACCTCCTGTATCAACGACCTGGATGTGGAGCCCATCGATCCCTCGTTGCAGAGCGATGTCACTCCCGAGCAGTTGTTCAACAAGTGCTATTCTGTCTTCGCCACTTCAGGTAATAATGGTGGTGACGACAATGTTGACGTTGACGGTCTTGACGGCGGTTTCCAGCACAAGTACCGTCAGATGTGGAACTCCAATGAGTTGACGACCGACGAGGCCATCTGCGGTTGGGGTGATGAGGGTATTCCTTCCTACTGCCACAACACCTACGACGCCAGCCACCCGATGCTGCGCGGTTACTATTATGGCCTGTGTATCGGTATCACCTTCTGCAACCAGTATATCGCAGAGTTTGGTGACTACGACCCCACGATGACTGCCGAGATTCGCTTCCTGCGTGCCATGCAGTTCTATCTGTTGACTGACGCTTTCGGCAACATCCCCTTCGCAACCACTATTTCGGGTGAGAACCCCGAGCAGTACACCCGTGCTCAGGTGTGCGAGTTCATCGAGAATGAGCTCAAGGCCATCATCGGTGAGAATCCCGACGACAATGCCAACTTGCTTGCCGAGCCCGCTCCCAAGAAGTATGGTCAAAGCGGTTATGGCCGCGTCGACAAGGCTGCTGCATGGATGCTGCTGGCCCGCTTGTACTTGAACAGTGAGGTTTACACCGGCACTCCCCGTTGGAATGAGGCTGCTGACTATGCCAAGAAGGTGATGGATTCATCCTATAAGCTGCACACCACCGGCTATGCTGGCGCTGGTATCGACGGCGTTTACCGCGAGTACTCTCCTTACCAGATGTTGTTCATGGGTGACAACGCCAAGACTGATGCTGCCTATGAGGCTGTCTTCCCTGTAATCCAAGATGGTCTGCGCACCACTTCTTGGGGTGGTACCAACTTCCTGATCTGCTCTACTGTAGATGCTGATGTTCATCCTAATCCCTACGATGAGACTGAGGTGAATGGTCTGTACAACAATAGCACTTGGGGTGGTAACCGTGCCCGTCCCGAACTCATCCGCTTGTTCTTCCCCAACGATGATGCCCCCGAGGCTCATGCGTATGTGGTTGCTGAAGCCGCTGGCGACGACCGCGCCCTGTTCGAGACCGATGGCCGCTTCCTCAATGTCGAGGATGAGTCCAACTTTAAGTACGGCTATGCTATTGCTAAGTTCAACAACTTCAAGTGTGACGGCAGCAAGGGCAGTGACATTACTTTTGCCGACTCGCATCTGTTCTACATGCGTGTGGCAGAGGCTTACCTGACCTATGCCGAGGCTTTGACCCGTCAGGCTGGCGGTACCGCACCTGCCGACGCTGTGGCTGCCATTAACGCCATCCGCAGCCGTGCTCATGCCGCTACCCGCACCACCTATACCCTCAACCAGATTCTGGACGAGTGGGGCCGTGAGTTCTACTTCGAGGGTCGCCGTCGCGTTGACCTGATCCGCTTTGGTAAGTTTGGTGGCACCACCGATTACAAGTGGCAATGGAAGGGTGGCTCCTATGCCGGCCGTGACTTTGAGGCCTACCGCAATGTGTTTGCTATCCCGACCGAAATAAGAACATGAAAAAGATATTTTTATCATCATTGATGCTGTTGAGCATGGCTCTCATGTTCACGGCTTGCGAAGATGACCGCGATTCCAACCCCACGATGTTAAAGCCCAACGGGTTCACGCTCAACAACCCTGTGAACACCTTGGTTGACTTGGGGCAGTCTGAGGTCATCCCCTTCACTTGGTCACAGCCCGACTTCGGTGGCTGGCCCGCTGCTGTGGAATATCAGCTGGAGGTGTCGCCTACCGGTAACTGGGAACATTCGACCGATGAGGCTGCTGACTCTGAAGACGGAAGTATTGTCGCTGACTATGCTACCCTGCCCACGGTATACGCTTCGTGCAAGGGCGAGATGTCGGCCATCGAATTGGATAAAGCTCTGGTTTCCGTCTGCAAGTGGGAAGAGGACAATGTACCCGAGAAGCAGACCGTGTATGTGCGCTGCAGGGCTATCACTGCAGGTACTACCTACATTTGGTCTAACGTAGTTTCTCTGGAGGTTAATCCTTACTACATCGAGTTGGCCGACGCTGATATCGAGCTGTGGTACCTTGTTGGTTCGGGCATTGGCTCGTCTGACTGGGACAATGGCGCTGATAAAATTGGTACTGGTCTTATTCCGATGTATCCTATCATGGGCAACGAGTATAACAAACTCACCGGTCAGGGCGAGATCCAGTATGCCGGCTACTTCAACGCCGGTATGCAGTTCAAGCTCATCAGGGTGCCTGGCGATTGGGGCGATCAGCTCAACTTCACCAATGTGGCTAATCCTGGCAGCTTCCTCTCGGACGAGGACGGCGACAACCACAACATTGGCATCGTTGAGGCCGGTTACTATCACATTCTCCTGAATACCGCTACCCGTGAGCTCGTTATCAAGCCTCTCGAGACGGCTGTTTCTGGCGTCTATACCCAGATTGGCATGCCTGGCGCTTATCAGGAATGGAATCCTGCCGAGAATCTGATGAACGGCATGAGCACCAGCGTCGAGAACCATGACTGGTACTTGACGGGAGTGACCTACAGCGCAGACACCGAGTTGAAGTTTGCTGCCGATGGCGCTTGGGATGTTAACTGGGGTGCCCAAAACTTCCCCTATGGTATCGGAACTCAGGGTGGTGCTAACATCCCCGTTGCTGCTGGCACCTACAATGTATACTTCAACGATATCTTGGGCACTTACAACTTTGTTGCGGTAAAGTAATTAATAATTAGTTGTGAGTTTTGAGTTTTTAGTTTTAAGTACGGTTACAATCGCCTGAAAATGGTGAGGCAAAAGTATTATTACTTTTAACTTAAAACTTACAACTTAAAAAACTGACAAAGATAATATGAAGAAGTTTTTATATATCGCCGCAACCGCCTTGTTGCTGGCAAGCTGTACCGAGGATTACAAGGACTGGGCCGAGCCCCAGAGCAATCCTCAGAGTGATGTGATCATCTTTGGCAACGGCTCAATCACTCCTGTCGGTGTGATCGACTTTGCCGAGGTGACCGAGGAGCGTGTCAAGGTGTGTGACATCGTTGCGCCCTCGACCAATGACACTACCTATAAGGCTGAACCCATCATCTACCTGAATGGTCAAGGATTTGAACTGGGCTTGGATGGTACCCTCAATGCCGCTGAACTCGAGAAATATGTGACCTCGATCTATGGCAGGGCTCCCGAGGCCCGCGTGCTCGAGGCACAGGTGGAATGGCGCATGACCAATGGTAAGACTTCCACTATTTTCAATAGCGCACCGTTTGAGATTACCGTGATTCCGGCTCCCATGGCTCTGCCCGACCTGTGGTATCTCGTGGGTTCGTGCATCGGTGACGGTTCTTGGGGCAATGAAATCGCCAATGTTGGCAAAGCATTGATTCCCATGTACTCGGTAGCTGAGGATGACTTCAGTGTTCTGACCTATGCTGGCTACTTCCCCGCTGGACAGGGCTTCAAGCTCATCCATCAGCCTGGTCACTGGGAAGAGCAGTGGGGTATGAAGGACGGCGCCTTCGTGAAGAACGATGACGGCAGTAGTAACATCGAAGTTCCTGCCGATGGTTACTATCTGGTAACCTACGACATGAATACCGAGACGCTGACCATTAATCCCTATGATGGCCTGATTGGTGTTTACAGCATGATGGGTATGCCTGGCGGCTACCAGGATTGGAACCCCGGCGGTACGCTGATGACCCCCATGAGCACCGTGGCTGGGGTTGAGAACCAGAACACCGAGCTCAAGTTCGCCGCCGATGGCGGTTGGGCTGTGAACTGGGGCAGCAACACCTTCCCCCTGGGCAACGGCGTGCAGAACGGAGCCAACATTCCTGTCGAGGCAGGTACTTACACTGTTGTCTTTAACGACATTCTGGGCAAGTACTATTTCATCAGGATGTAAGCTCTTGACGATAACCTTATTTCCCGGCGGGGGCGTGCCACTTGAGGCGCGCCCCCGCTATTGCAATCGTTTGCACAATCGTTGGGAGTTGAGTTTTTTTTGAATAATATGTTGGAATGTAAGAAATTTGCTATATTTGCACATATAATCAAATTTAAAGTTAAAGCAATGAAAAAGTTTCTTATTTCTTCACTTGTTGTGATGCTGCCCTTGCTGTCGTTGGCACAGGGTTGGCCCTCAAAGTATGATGGCGTGATGTTGCAGGGCTTCTATTGGGATTCTTTCAACGAATCCCGTTGGGCCAAGCTCGAGTCTCAGGCCGATGAGCTGGCCGAGTTCTTCAAGCTCGTTTGGGTTCCGCAGAGCGGTAACTGCGGCGGCACCTCGATGGGATATGACGACCTGTACTGGTTCAACAACTACAGCAGCTCGTTTGGCAATGAGACACAGTTGCGCTCGATGATCAATACCTTCAAGTCAAAGGGTGTGGGCACCATTGCCGATGTGGTCATCAACCACCGCAAGAGCAATAACGGCTGGTTTGGATTCCCCACCGAGGTTTATAAGGGTATAACTTATACAATGTCCTCTACCGATGTCTGCTCCAATGATGATGGTGGCAAAGCCTTGGCCGAGGCCAACCGCTTGGGTGTGCAACTCGGTAGCTCTGATACGGGTGAGGACTGGGACGGTATGCGAGACCTGGACCATAAGAGCCAGAATGTCCAGAAGTGCGTCAAGGCTTATTTGGGCTTCTTGCTCAAAGACCTGGGATATGCGGGTTTCCGTTACGACATGACCAAGGGTTATGCTGCTTCCTATACGGGGATGTATAACAAGGATGCTGCTCCCGAATTCTCGGTGGGCGAGTATTGGGATGGCTACCTTCCTTCGGTAAAGAACTGGATTGACGGCACCAAGGTTGACGGCGAGGTCCAGAGTGCCGCATTTGACTTCCCCTTCCGTTACACCATCCGCGATGCCGCCAACAATAACAGGTGGAGCAACATGGCTGGAAGCGGCAAGGGCCTGTGTCTGGAAAACAACTACAAGCGCTATGCGGTGACTTTTGTTGAGAACCACGACACGCAGTATCGTGACGCTAATAATCAGAACGATCCTATCCGTTCCAACATCGAAGCTGCTAATGCCTTCCTGCTGGCTATGCCTGGCACTCCCTGCATCTTCCTCAAGCACTGGATTGACTACAAGGAGAGCATCAAGCAGATGATTTATGTGCGTCAACTGGCCGGTATCACCAATACCAGCACGACCAATAACATGTCCAACAGTCCCACGAATAACTACTATGCGCAGCGCACTGTTGGCGAGCGTGGTTCGGTGCTTGCAGCCATGGGCAGCACAGCCTACAACATCCCCGCCACCTATGTGGAAGTGGTGAGCGGTACCAATTACCGTTTGGCGCTGAGCAAGAGCACCGAGACTGCTTGGGCCAGCAAGCCCAGTGGTGAGTATAACGGTACTGTCGATGTGAAGCTCACCGCTGTGAGCCAGACCGAGGACGCGCGTCTCGTCTATACCCTGGACGGCAGCGAGCCCACCGCCAGCAACGGCACTAAGGTGGCCAATGGCAGCAGCGTGACCATCAGCAACATTGGCAAGACCACCCTGAAGGTGGGTCTGCTGATTGGTAATGCCGTGAGTGGTGTCATCACCCGCAACTACGTGCTTGATTCATTTGAGCCCTATGAGATTAAGGTATTCCTCAAGGATCCTACCGTAGCTCCTAACAACTGGTTGAAGGTGAATTTCTTCTCCTGGGACGAAACCTCATCGCCCAACGGCGGCTGGCCTGGCGAGACGATTACCCAGACCATGACGGTCAATGGCGTCAAGTTCTATTACGACACTTACACCATCAAGTCTAAGGACTACTATGTGAACTTTGTGTTCAATCAGGGTTCCAGCAGCGGTCAGACCGAGGATGTGACCTATGTCAACAAGACCTCCTTCTTTGAAATCGCCACTCAGACCAACAAGTATCAAGTCAACGATGTGACGGACATCTATCTGCCTTACCTGACTGACGGCGTTGATGAGATCAACAGCAACAAGCAGGTGGCCAATGTGCGCTACTATAACCTGATGGGTCAGGAGATGAAGGATGCTGATGGCTTGACCATCGTCGTAACTACCTATGCCGATGGCACCATCAGTTCAGCTAAGGTGCTGAAGTGATGCTTGTTAAGTCAGTTATTCGATGAACTAATTGCTTTCAGATGAAGATTGCTTATTGATGAATAAGGTTTTCATGAAACGAATACTCATGTGTGCCGCTTTGACGCTTTTGATGGCGTCAGCGGCACTCAGTGTTGATGCCGCACCAAGAGGCGACGTGAATGGTGACACCGAGGTGAATATTGCCGATGTCAATGCCATTATCTGGATGATCTTGAAAGATAATCCCCAGCCGAATGGCGATGTGAACAATGACGGCGAGATCAACATTGCCGACGTGAATGCTGTGATTGGCATCATCTTGGGCATTGGTGGCGAGGAGCCTTACGAGGGACCTGTCGTGGGAGGTGACATCTCGATGCTGACCAAGTATGAGGCGCACCAGCGCATGGCTCTGCGCTATGGTATTAACAACGCCCATTACTATGACGTCAACGGAAAGATCATTGACGATGTCATTACCTGGACTAAGCAACAGGGATGGAATGCGGCCCGCGTGCGCCTGTTTGTGAATCCTGCCAATGCTACGGCTGCCGACAAGGGACAAGGCGTCATCCAGAACCTGGACACCGTCAAGGTGCTGGGACGTCGCATCAAGGAGGCCGGTATGCAGTTCATGCTCGACTTCCACTACAGTGACAGCTGGGCAGACCCCGTCAAGCAATATACTCCTGCCGAGTGGGCTAACCTTGACGATGCGGCATTGGAGGATATGATTTATGAGTATACCCGCGACTGCTTGCGCGCACTCAAGGCCGCAGGTGCCACACCCGACTATATCCAAACGGGTAACGAGATCAGCTACGGCATGCTGTGGGGACCAGTGGGAACACCTGATAGTCAGCTCAAGAAATGCTATAGCGGCTCCGAGACCAACTGGTTACGTTTTACCAACCTGCTCAAGGCTGCTGGACGTGCCTGCCGCGAGGAATGCCCTCAGGCGAAGATCATCCTGCACACCGAGCGAGTGGCCAAGCCCAGCATTATGCTCAACTTCTACAATCAGATGAAGAGAAAGCAGGTGGACTATGACATCATCGGGTTGAGCTATTATCCTTACTTCCATGGCGACTTGGCTACGTTGGAGAGTGCTCTCAAAAGCTTGACTAACAATTATCAGGATAAGGATATCATGATTGTCGAGACGGGCTATAGCTACCACTACAAGGTGGGAGATATAGACTACTCGTCAATATGGCCTCTCACCAACGAGGGACAACGCAAGTTCACCGCCGACTTGATCGCGTGCATCAAATCTTACAGCAAGGTGAAGGGCCTGTTCTGGTGGTTCCCCGAGGCCAATGAGTATGGTCTTGGCGGCAGTTACTGGAACACGCTTCATGTCAACGATGCATGGTACAACGCAGGCCTGTGGAATCATGAGAACGGCCGCGCCACTCCAGCGTTATATGAGCTGAAATCATTCCTGGAATAACCAAAAAGAGTTGAGCATTTGCTCAACTCTTTTGGTTAGGGTTTAATGAAATTGAAGGTTAGGCCTGCGGCTTGCGGGCGGTTACACAGATGAATCGGCGTGCTTCGTCATGAAGGGCGTCGATGTTTTTGAATCCCGCATCGCTCAGGCTCTGCTTGATTTCGTCAATAGAGTAAATGCGAATCCCTCCCACTGCCCGCTCGGTAACGCGGTCACTCTCGGTGATGCCGTCCATCTCGTTGGCGATAATCACCATGCCGCCGGGTTTGAGCACTCGCAAGATCTCGGCAGCGCCCGCCTCAAGCGAGGACCAGTAGTAGATGGTCTCAAATGCAGTCACCACATCAAAAATCTCTCTTGCCAGCGGCAGTTGGGAGACGTTACCGCCCAAAATCACGCATCGTCCGTCGGTCACCTCTTTGATGTTGACATCAGTAGATATCTCAAGGGCTAATTTGGACAAGTCAAGGCCTGTCACCTTGCTTTGAGGGTACAAGGCAAGCATTCGCTGGATATTAGCGCCACCGCCGCAACCCACGTCAAGGATTCTGGCGTTTTCGTCAATCTTCACTTCCTTAAAAACCCATTCAGGCAAGGCGGCATGGCCTTTGCCGTTCATGGCTTTCAAGGTGCGGGTTCCCCAGAATCCCTTGGGATGGCGGCCTCGTGCGTAATATTTGTAAAGCTTACCCATAGCTTGTCTTGGTTATAACTGCCTGCAAATTTACGGATTTTTATTAGAATTTGCAAGAGTAAAGGTTAAAATTCCAATACGAGGGTGCCACGAGGGGGAAGACTGAGTTCTCCACTGGCCAGATTCACGGTCTTGCCGGTGGGCACGTCGCGCGCAACGCTGGCGTTGCCAAAGATCTCACTGTAGCGGTCCAGCTTCATCTGTCGCTGCTGCGTCGTGCCGTTGACGATGGTTACGGCGTGGCGGCCGTTGAAGGTGCGTGCGATGACATAAATGCCATTGTAAGGGATGAACTGCGTCATCTTGCCCTTGGTGATGAGAAGGTTGTTCTGGCGCCAGTGCAGCAGAGCGCTCAGCCAGTTGAACATGTCGTTTTGGGCGGGCGTACGGCCCTCGGCGGTGAAGGCATTCTGCGGATCACCAGGGAAACCGCCAGGAAAATCCTTGCGCACGTTGCCGTCGGTCACTTCCTTGGTGCCGTTCATCAGCACCTCGGTGCCGTAGTACAGCTGCGGGATACGTTTGATGGTCAACAGCAGGGCCAGTGCCTGTTTCAGGGCATCGACGTCTTGGCCGTTGTGCAAAAAGCGGTCGGTATCGTGGTTTTCGATAAAGGCCATCACACTTGACGGGTTGGGGTAGAGGTAATCTAGACACAGGCTGTTATACACGCGGTTGAGGCCGCGCCACCATCCGTCGGTCTCCTCATGACGGGCGCTGTCCATTTTCTCATAGAAGGAGAAGTCCATGACCGTCTTGAGGTAACTCTCGGGCTTGCCCATTTTGTTGCCTTTTTGCCAAGCGGCGGTATAAGCGGGATTTTCGACCCAAGTTTCGCCCACAGTGTTGAAGTTAGGATACTCGGTGTCGAGGCGCTTCATCCAACGGGCCATAGCATCGGCATAGGCATACGGGTAGGTGTCCATGCGGATACCGTCAATGCCCACGGTCTCAATCCACCAGATGCTGTTTTGAATCAGGTAGTTCATCACGTGAACGTTGTGATGGTTCAGGTCGGGCATCGAGGGGACGAACCAGCCTTCGACGGTCTCTTTGAGATCTACTTTGCTGGCATAGGGGTCCATCACCGGCGTGAGCTTGTAACTCGTCTGCAGGTAGTTGTTCTTGTAGTCGGGCTGGTTGAACCAGTCATGGCTTGGCATGTCCTTGAGCCAGGGATGGTGGCTGCCGCAGTGGTTGAAAATCATGTCCATCACCACCTTGAGGCCGCGGCTGTGGGCCTCGTCACACAGGCGGCGGTACTCCTCATTGGTGCCGAAACGTGGATCCACCTTGTAGTAGTCGGTGGTGGCATAGCCGTGATAGGTCGAGTGGTTGTGCCCGTCGGGAGAGTTGTTCTCCAGCACGGGAGTGAACCACAGAGCCGTCACGCCCAGTTGGGTGAAGTAATCCAGATGCTGGCGGATGCCCTCGATATCGCCGCCGTGGCGGAGGCTGGGCTGCGTCCTGTCGTTCTTGTAGGCTTCCATACCGGCAATCTGGTTGTTGGCGGGATTGCCGTCAGCAAAGCGGTCGGGCATGAGCATATAGAGCACATCGGCGTTGGTGAAGCCTTTGCGCTGCTCACCGCTCTTTTCACGGGCGAGTAGCTCATATTTCACTTTTTTCTTGCTGCGTCCCTGCTTGAAGGTCATTTCCATCGTGCCAGGCTGGGCATCACGCGTATTCAGATAAATGAGCAGGTAGTTGGGCGAGTCCAGGCGAACCAGGCTGTCGATAGTCACCCCCGCATAGTCAATGGCCACCTCGGCATCGCGGATGCCCTCGCCATAGACCATGAGTTGCACACTGGGGTCTTTCATGCCCACATACCAGTTGGTAGGCTCAATCCGGTCAACCTTGACCGCAGCATGGCCGGCCAATACACCAAGCATGACCGCCATCAACAAAAATATTCTCTTCATTTTGGCTATTGTATTTGTTGTATTCCTTGTTTTCTTTTTTGATTGTTGGCGTTGGGGTCAGAGCTGATCGGGCAGTTGGAACAGACGGGTGCCGTTGGAGCCCTTGATGAGGATATAATAGCCCTCGGGACGGCATTCGGCGATAGCGGCCTTGACCTGCTCCACATCGTCAAACTTGCGATAGGGGCACTCGATGTCCTGGAATTCCTTGCCCACAAGCCACACTTCATCAAACGGGCAACCTTTCAGTTTCTCGACCACGCGCGCGTGCTCCTCGCGGCTGCTGTCGCCCAGCTCTCGCATCTCGCCCAGGATGGCCATCTTGGGAGAAACTTCCATCAGGCTGAAGTTATCCAGCGCTGCGGCCATCGAGGTGGGGTTGGCATTGTAAGCATCAACAATGAGGTGGTTGTGTTTGGTCTCGGTGAGCTGCGAGCGGTTGTTCGAGGGTGTGTAGTTCTCGATGGCATGGCAAATCTGCTCAGGAGAGATGTCGAAGTGCAGACCCACAGTCACCGCTGCCAACACATTATCGATATTATAGCTGCCGATGAGGTGGGTAGTCACCTCATGCCAGTCGCCACCATCCTCACGCCATTTCAAGCGAAGGAACGGGTCACAAGCAATGATTTGGCCATACACACTCGCATCCTGTTTGTTCTCGTCACAGGTGTAGCGTTCGGTCTTGACGTCAGAAGGCAGAATGGACATCAAGTGCTCATTGTCGGCGTTGACAAAGATGACGCTGTCGGGTCGAGTTGCCAGGTTGTCATAGAGTTCTCCCTTGGTGCGGATGACACCCTCCAGCGAACCGAAGCCTTGCAAGTGCGCCTTGCCTACGTTAGTAATCAGGCCACAGGTGGGTTCGGCGGTCTCGGCCAAGGTCTTGATGTCACCCGGGTGGCTGGCACCCATCTCGATGACCGCAATCTCATGCATGACGCTGAGGCGGAACAGCGTCTTGGGCACGCCCACGTCGTTGTTGAAGTTGCCCTCGGTTGCCATCTCGTCATAACGCTCGGCTAGGACGGCGCGTACGAGTTCCTTGGTCGTCGTCTTACCGTTGGTGCCGGTGATGCCAATAACGGGGATGTCGAAACGGCGGCGGTGCTCACGTGCCAGATCTTTATAGGCCTGGAGCGTGTCGGGCACGAGGACCATCTGTTTGTCGCCCTTGTAACTCTTATAGACTTGTTCGTCATCCACTACTGCGAGGATACAACCCTTGTCGAGTGCCTGGGCTGCAAACTGGTTGCCGTCAAACGATTCGCCCTTCAAGGCGATAAAGATGCTGCCCTCAGGGCAGTCGCGGCTGTCGGTGGTGATGACAGGGTGCTGCTGATAAAATGCGTACAGTTCTTGAATATCCATGATGCTATCAGTTATTTTGCCACAAATATACTCACATTTTGCCTTTTTTATGTAATTTTGTCCCTGAATTTTTAATGTGCGCATAACAAATCAAAAATAACTGATGAATACAACCAAGAGAACCATAGCCATCGTGTGTGGTGGCGACTCCTCGGAATATGAGGTTTCCCTGCGTTCGGCCCAGGGCATTGATTCGGCAATGGACCATGAGCGTTATGATGTCTATATCGTCCTGATCAGGAAAGAAGACTGGCATGTCAACCTGCCCGACGGACGCCAGCCTGTCATCGACAAGAACGACTTCTCGTTCATGAAGGACGGCGAGAAGATCCGTTTCGATTATGCTTATATCACCATTCACGGCACTCCGGGCGAGAACGGCGTGTTGCAAGGTTACTTCGACATGATAGACCTGCCTTACTCGACCTGCAACGTGCTGGTCGAGGCGCTGACGTTCCACAAGTTTGCCCTGAACAACTACCTGCGTGCCTTTGGCTGCTCTGTCCCCGACAGCATCCAGGTGCGTCGCGGTGTGCCTCACGGATGGACCGCCGAGAAGGTTAAGGACTATCTGGGCATGCCCTGCTTTGTGAAGCCTACTGCCGACGGCTCGAGTTTCGGTGTGACCAAGGTGAAAAGCTGTGACCAGCTGGACGAGGCCATGGAGTTTGCCTTTAAGCAGTGCGATAACGTGATGATTGAGCGCTTCCTTGACGGTACCGAGGTCACCGTGGGCTGCTACAAGACCAAGAACAAATCGGTGGTATTCCCCGTTACCGAGGTCGTGACCGACAACGAGTTCTTCGATTACGATGCCAAGTACAACGGCCAGGTGGAGGAAATCACTCCCGCCCGCATCAGCGATGAACTGACCGCCGCCCTCCAGGCCGAGACGTCGCGCATCTACGACATCCTGCACTGCAACGGCATCATCCGCATCGACTACATCATCACCAAGAACTCCGACGGCAGTGACCACATCAACCTGCTGGAAATCAACACCACGCCAGGCATGACGGTCACCAGCTTTATCCCGCAGCAAGTACGCGCCGCCGGCCTCGACCTCAAAGACGTTTTGACGGATATAATCGAGAATCAGTTCTAGCTATTTGACTCGTCCTAAAAAAAGTTGACAGATTAATACGTTTTATCACTACCAAGACGGGTAATGCTGAGCCGTCATTGTTGGTGCTAAAGTCTGTTGGG
>CACYAW010000090.1 GCA_902772455.1 uncultured Bacteroidales bacterium | reverse complement strand
TTCTCCTTAATCTCGATGAGTTTATACTTGGCAGAGCTGCTGCCGCAATTCAATACTAAGATATTCATTATTATATAGTCTTTAATATTTCTCTAATCACTAATCACTAATCTCTAATCACTAATCTATTTGTTAATCGCCTGATTGCAGGTCAAGATCACGGTGCGGTAGATGTCATCATCGTTGCAGCCGCGCGACAAGTCGTTGACGGGAGCGGCAAGACCTTGCAGGACGGGACCTACGGCCTTGGCTCCGGCGATGCGCTGAACCAGTTTGTAAGCGATGTTGCCCACACCCAGGTCGGGGAAGACGAGCACGTTGGCATGACCGGCAATCGTGCTGCCGGGAGCTTTGCTGGCGCCCACACTGGGAACGATGGCGGCGTCGGCCTGCAATTCACCGTCAATCTTCAGGTTAGGATTCATCTCAAGGGCCAGGCGGGTAGCCTCTACAACCTTGTCCACGCGCTCATGCTTGGCGCTGCCCTTGGTCGAGAAGCTCAGCATGGCAATCTTGGGATCGTCGATTTCGGCCAGAGCGCGTGCGGTGCGGTCGGCGCTCACGGCAATCTGTGCCAGCTGCTGGGCATCGGGATCGGGAACGACAGCGCAGTCGGCAAATACCATCACACCATTGTGGCCGTAGGGCGAACCCTCGGGCAACAGCATCAGGAATGCGC
This sequence comes from uncultured Bacteroidales bacterium, assembly GCA_902772455.1. Taxonomy (GTDB): domain Bacteria; phylum Bacteroidota; class Bacteroidia; order Bacteroidales; family Muribaculaceae; genus Sodaliphilus. Next base: position 11,763 of record CACYAW010000090.1, on the reverse strand, counting down.
CGCTCACGGTGCTGATGCCGGGAGCAGTCTTCAATACCTGGAAGGCAGCACGCAGCACGTTGCCTGTGGTGTTCATGGCACCGGCTACCTGGCCGTCGGCATCACCGTTCTTGATAATCAGGCATCCCAGGTACAGTGGGTCGAGCACTTTCTTGCGGGCGTCCTCGATGGTCACGCCCTTGGACTTGCGCAGCTCATAGAACAGCTGGGCATATTTCTCGACAGCTTCGGCGTCGTTGGGATTTACAACCGTGGCCTTGTCGATGTTTTCGAGTCCCAGTTCAGCGGCCTTGGCCAATATTTCGGCTTTGTCGCCAATGAGGACGATGTCGGCGATGCCATCGGCGATAATGCGGTTGGCGGCCGTCAAGGTGCGGGGTTCAGTACTCTCGGGAAGGATGATGCGCTGCCTGTTGGCAATCGCGTTGCTCTTGAGTTTCTCAAACAAAGGTTCCATTGTTCTCTTTTTAAATCGTATTTAAGGAAAATTGATTATTCACGTTTAATTGCCCCAAAGGTAATGCTTTTTTCCCAATTACGGTGCAACTAATATTAAAAACCTATTGAATAAAAAAACAGACAACTCAGATAGTGAAAATCCAAGTTGTCTGATTGATTAAATCTTAGCAGTTTAGCGCCTTAGCGTGAAGACCAAGAGCGCGGATGCCAATTAGTTAAATTCGTTTAATTCGCCGACCTATAAAAACTTAGCGGCATTGCGCCTTAGCGTGAGGCCAAATCGGCAGGCTAGGGTTACTCGCCCAGGATGGCTGCTACGCCGGGCAGGGTCTTGCCCTCGATGGCTTCGAGCATAGCACCGCCGCCGGTTGAGACGTAGGATACCTTGTCGGCAAGGCCGAACTTGTTGACGGCTGCTACTGAGTCGCCACCGCCCACGAGCGAGTAGGCTCCGTTTTGGGTTGCCTCGGCTACATACTTGGCGATCTCGCCGGTGCCGTGTGCAAAGTTTTCAAACTCAAATACGCCTACAGGACCGTTCCACAGGATGGTCTTGGAGTCGAGGATGATCTTCTTCCAGTTCTCAAGCGATGCTTCGCTGGCATCCATACCCTCCCAACCGTCGGGAATGTTGTAGATGTCAACAGTCTGACGGTTGGCGTCGTTGGAGAAGCTGTCGCCGGCAACAGGTGCAGCGAGTCGCCGATGTGGCCACCCTGTGCCTTGATAAAGGTGTAGCCCATACCACCGCCGATGATGAGGTTATCCACCTTGTCGAGCAGGTTCTTAATAACAGACAGCTTGGACGATACCTTGCTGCCACCGATGATTGCGGTGAAGGGATGCTGAGCATTCTTCATCACGTTGTCGATAGCGGTCACTTCCTTCTCCATGAGGTAACCCAGCATCTTGTGGTTATCGTCAAAGAAGTCGGCGATTACGGCAGTCGAGGCGTGACGGCGGTGAGCGGTACCGAAGGCGTCGTTCACATACACGTCGGCATAGCTGGCCAAGGTCTTGGCAAACTCGGTCTGACGGGCCTTCATCTCCTTCTTGGCAGCATCATAGTTGGGATCATCCTTCTCAATGCCTACGGGCTTGCCTTCCTCCTCGGGATGGAAGCGCAGGTTTTCTAACAGCAGCACCTCACCGGGTTTGAGGGCATCAGCCTGGCTCTTGGCGTCAGCGCTGTCTTGAGCGAACTGTACGGTAGTCCCCAGAGCAGCAGCGACAGCACTGGTGATCTGGCTCAGTGACAATTTATGATTGATTTTGCCCTTGGGTTTTCCCATGTGCGACATGATGATAAGCGTACCGCCGTCGGCAAGAATCTTTTTCAGTGTAGGAACTGCACCACGGATACGGGTGTCGTCGGTGATTTCTCCTTTTTCGTTCAGGGGCACGTTAAAGTCAACGCGCACGATTGCCTTCAGTCCGGCAAAATTAAAATCATTGATTTTAGCCATGTTTGTTCTATAATATAAATGAATTATTGATAATTGTATTTCAATATTTAAACTGCAAAATTAAGAAAATTATTCTCAAATCCGGCCATTTTATGGAAAAAATAATGTTTTTAATGGAGTTTTTTAGGATTTTGCCATTTTTAAGAATTATCTTCAGTCAAAAACGGACTTTTTGCGCTATATTTGCCATCTGTAAACTAAAATAAGTGTAGATATGAAAAAAACACTATTATTATTGTTATCAGCATTAGTGGTTTCATGTAGCGTGTATACTCGCAATGCCGATGATATCATTAACGATCTGCGCGATGCCAGGCATGCAGAGTATGTCAACGTGGGCAGCGGCCTGCTCGGGCTGGGACGGATTTTATCGCCCACATTGTCTGAAAAAAGCATCGGCATCAATTCTGTACAAGTGCTTGATTTGAGTAAATGTAGCGGCAACGTCCGTGATAAGTTCCGCAAACACTTGCAGAATCTTTACAAGAACCACTACTATGAGGAACTGGTGGCCAACCAGCGGGGCGACGAAAATCTGATGGTGCTCGCACGGCGAGATGGACAGTACGTGAGCGAACTCGTCCTTGCGAATGCCAGCATGACGACCGACGCCCTTGTTGTCATTAACGGTCACATCAATCTCGAGAATGTTGAGCGGATTATCAACGACAGAAGCAACTATTTTATCAAGTAGCCCTGTTATCGGGGTTCTGGGTTTTGGGGATTACCTGTAAGGTATATTCTCAGTGCTTTGCTGCTATTTAATAATCCCAGTGTAGCATTCTATTCATTCCACACGATTATCAATACAACAATACAACAATTCAATAAATAATTCTATTAATAATGAAAGAGAAAATTCAAGATCAATTCAAAAAACGCTTCGGCACCGACGGCGTGCTTTACGCATCGGCCGGACGCATCAACCTGATTGGTGAACACACTGATTACAACGGGGGCTTCGTATTCCCGGGTGCCATTGACAAGTACATCATGGCCGAAATCAACATCAACGGGACCGACAAGGTGCGCGTCTATAGTATGGACATGGACGCTTACTGCGAGTTCGGCCTCAACGAGGAAGATGCTCCTCAGGAGCAGTGGGCACGCTATATCTTCGGCGTGTGCCGCGAGACCATCAAGCGCGGTGGCGTGGTCAAGGGCTTTGACACCGTGTTTGCGGGCAACGTGCCTCTGGGTGCCGGCCTCTCGTCATCGGCAGCGCTGGAGTCTTGCTTTGCTTTCGCGCTCAACGATATGTTTAACGGCAACAAGATTGACAAGTTTGAATTGGCTAAGATAGGTCAGAGCACCGAGCACAACTATTGTGGTGTGAACTGCGGCATCATGGACCAGTTTGCCAGCGTGTTCGGCAAGAAGGACTGCCTGATGCGCCTCGACTGCCGCTCACTCGAGCATGAATATTTCCCCTTCCACCCCGATGGCTACAAGCTGGTGCTGCTCAACAGCAAGGTGAAGCACGAACTGGTGGACTCGCCTTATAACAAACGCCGTGAATCCTGCGAGCGCGTGGCTGCTACGCTGGGCGTCGAGACCCTGCGCGATGCCTCTTATACGATGCTTGCCGACATTCGCGACAAGGTGAGCGATGAAGATTATCGCCGTGCCCGCTTCGTCATCGGCGAGAAACAGCGTGTGCTCGATGTGTGCGACGCTTTGGAGCGTGGTGACTACGAGACCGTGGGCCGCTGCATGTTCGAGACTCATGACGGCCTCTCAAGGGACTACGAGGTGAGCTGCGAGGAGCTGGACTACCTCAACGATGTGGCCCGCGAGTGTGGCGTGACCGGCTCGCGCATCATGGGAGGCGGTTTTGGCGGCTGCACCATCAACTTGGTCAAGGATGAGCGATATGACAACTTCATTGCCACCGCCAAGGAGAAATTCAATGCTAAATACGGACATGAGCCCGAGGTGATCAACGTCATCATCAGCGACGGCGCTCACAAAGTGGAGGGTTGAAATGAAGAGTATCAGAATTGACACCCACGAAACCGAACGTGGCGAAATCACTACCTATGAACTCATCAATGCCAGTGGGGCCAGCGTGAAACTCTCGTCACTTGGTGCCGGCATTCTGGAAATCAAGGTCCCTGACCGCGACGGCAACTTGGCCGATGTGGTACTGGGTTACAAGGATTTGAACGACTATTTCTTTGACGGTCCCTGTGCCGGCAAGGTTCCTGGCCGTTTTGCCAACCGTATCTGTAAGGGACAGTTTGAGCTCGATGGCAAGACCTACCAGCTCAACTGCAACCACCAGGGCAAGCATCACCTGCATGGCGGTAACGTGGGTTTCCAAAACAAGATTTGGGAATGCGACATGGATGGTGACACCGTAGTCTTCACGCTTGAGAGCCCCGATGGCGACGAGAACTATCCTGGCACCTTAAATGTGCGTGTTGCCTATACATGGAGCGATGACAATGTGCTCAAGATTGTCCTTGGTGCAGTGACCGATGCTCCCACGGTCTTGAACCTGACCAACCACACCTATTTTAATATGGCAGGCGAGGACAAGGAAGGAACAGCGCTCAATCAAGTGCTGCAACTCAACTGCTCCCGTTATCTGGTGACTGATGAAGATATTATCCCCACGGGCGAAATGGCACCCGTAGAGGGAACACCGATGGACTTTACCGAGCCCAAGGTTGTTGGCCGTGACATCAAGCAGGATTTCGCTGCGTTGCACATCGGCAAGGGCTATGACAGTTGCTGGATCATCGACGGCTATGAGGACGGTGATTTGCACTTGGCTGCCGTGTTGTGTGACGAGAACTCGGGCCGCAAAGTCGAAATCAGCACCGACCAGCCTGCAGCCCAAGTCTATACCGGCAATTGGCTGGAAGGCTGCCCCATGAGCAAGAGCGGTAAGCAGTACCATGACTATGACGGTGTGGCCATCGAGTGCCAGGGCATGCCCGATGCCCCCAACCATGACAACTTCGCGTCACCAGTGCTGCGCCCCGACGAGGAATTCCGCCGCGTCATCCTCTTTGACTTCAAAGCAGAAGAATAATCAATAGGCGATAGTAATCATACTTACAACTAAAAACTAAGGACTAACAACTAAAAACCAAATATGAAACCGACATTATTTGTGCTTGCTGCAGGTATGGGTAGCCGTTACGGCGGTCTCAAGCAGCTCGATGGTCTGGGACCTCATGGCGAGACCATCATGGACTATTCGATTTATGACGCCATCCATAGCGGATTCGGTAAAGTGGTCTTTGTAATCCGTAAAGACTTTGAAAACGACTTCCGCGAGAAGATTTTATCTAAATATGAGGGTCACATCCCCGTTGAACTCGTTTTCCAAGGGCTGAACGATCTGCCTGAGGGCTTTACATGTCCTGCCGAGCGTGCTAAGCCTTGGGGCACCAATCATGCGCTGTTGATGGGCAAGGACGTCATCCGTGAGCCCTTCGCTATCATCAACGCAGATGACTACTATGGCCGCAACAGCTTTGAGGTGATGGCGGCTGAATTATCCTCACTGCCCGAGGACAGCAAGGGTCATTACAGCATGGTGGGCTTCAAGGTGGGAAACACCATGAGCGAGAGCGGTACCGTGGCACGTGGCGTGTGCGAGACCCGCGACGGCTTGCTCACTGGCGTTGTAGAGCGCACGAGCATCGGCTATGATGACAACCACAATATCGTCTTCACCGACGAGAACGGCGAAGTGCAGCAGCTGGCATTCGAGACTCCGGTTTCGATGAATTTCTGGGGCTTCACCCCTGACTACTTTGCGCACAGCGAGCGTTGCTTCATCGACTTCCTCAAGGAGAACATCGACAAGCCCAAGGCCGAGTTCTTCATCCCTACCGTTGTCAACGAGATGGTGACTGCCGGAACCGTCCAAGTCAAAGTCCTCACCACCGAGAGCAAGTGGTTCGGTGTGACCTATGCCGCCGACCGTCAGGGCGTAGTTGACAAGTTCGCCGAACTGCACGCCACAGGCGTCTATCCCGAGAAGATGTTTTAACCATTCAAATATTCATTTAAACCCCTTTAAACAATGAGACACTACCTATTTCCATTGATTGCTGTTGTCTTCAGTATTTTCATGTCATCTTGTGAGAATAATCCTATTCTTAACGTGAATGACGTACAGAAGTCTGACTTGACAAATCCTCTGTTCCTGGCCTTTGATAACACGCTTGACAGCAACAACAAGAAAATTTGGGCCTTTAATGACAACGAAGCCGCTAAGGGAACGATTTCAGTTTTCGATGATAACACGCTGCGTGTTAAAACCGATTGGTACTTTGACACATGGAGCTTATCCGGCAATAGACTGACTTTGGGCACTGGTGAGAATAAGAGAACTTATGATCTCAAGCAAGCGAGTGTTATTGGTTATAGTGCAATTGCCTTTGGCACCACCTATGTGTGCACCCCTTCGTCCAATAAGAGCCTTGACGGAATACGATATGAGGAAGACTGGTTCAGTCGTGGCTTGACAATCAACGCATTTTGGGAGGCATTGCGTAAATCCTATACCGATGGAACCAACGTTGATATCAAGTTGAAAAACTGATGCCAATGACCATCTAATGCTCGGTGATATCATCACCATCAATAATTATCCCGTTTAGGCGTTGGCCTTTACGGGATTTTTTTTAAATTTGCGCCATGAACAAAATGGCTAACAAGAAAAACGTTAAGAAGAGCTCTTGGCTGCGCAAAATCAAGGCATTTGACCTGCGGATGGATCGGCGGCAGCGCAACGGGCGCGTCGAACCAGTCGATGATGAGACTGTGCGCGTTTGCGTGAATTGCGGCAAGGAGTTTACCGGTCGCTTTTGTCCTCAGTGTGGTCAGGATGCTTCTTGGAACCGTTTCTCTTGGAAGCAAGAAGCTCACAACATGCTCGGTTATTTGGGTGTTTGTAAAGATGCATTGTCCAAAACACTCAAGAAAAACATAAAAAGGAAGCCTAAAAAAGTAAAACCCATCAAGAAAAACACGATGAAGCGCAAAATCAAAGCATTGGATTTGCGTCTCGATCGCCGCCAACAGATGGGACATGCGCCTAAACCAGCTGATCAAACGATACGCACATGCACAAATTGCGGTGAGGAATATACCGGTCGTTTCTGCCCCCAGTGTGGGCAATCAGGGGTGTGGGACCGATACTCATGGCGAAGGGTCGTTTTGAATTTCCTTGACATCTGGGGACTGGGTAACCGCCCGATGTTCCGCACCGTTATGGAACTCTTCTGGCGCCCGGGATACATGGTACGCGACTACTTGTTTGGTCACAGGCAGCTCTATTTCCCGCCATTCAAACTGCTTGCCGTTACCATGGCATTAACATTGTTTGTCAATATGCTGACGGGCAATGAATTTGATAGTGTACTAGGATCGTTGCTCGACAACATTCATATTGAGAAAATGAACTTGTCTCCTACGTTAACTACAGTATCGCAGGCATTGGTGGATTTTGGTCAATTCTTGGTTGAGCATCCCCTTTATGAGGTGTTGTTCTTGATTCTCTTCATGGTTTGTTGTGTACGAGTAGCATTCCGCAGGGTGGGAACATACAATTTCGTGGAGACTTTTATCTTCATGGTGTTTTTGATTTGTCAGATATACATTTGCGATTTATTTTCCGTCCCCATTACCAGCCTCTATAGTATAGCCGAGGATTATTTGCTGTCTTCTTCGTCTTCTGTGGTTAAGGGTATAGGTGGTTTGGTCTCCTCTGTTGCTGCTCTCATCTCGTGGGTATTCGGCATCTTCATGGCTTTCCTTTATGTTTTTGATTTTCATCAATTCTATGGTTTGTCGTGGAAAAATACCATCCAACGGCTGCTTTTTGCGGTCTTTGTGGCTTTTATGGTTTTGTGCGTTATCGTCTTCATTGCATCGATAACCTACAAGTACGGTATTGTGTGGGGCGGATGCCTGTTGGTTTTGTCAATAGTGGTTTTCGGGACTTACGCTATTGCAAGCGATTATCTGCACAAGAGCAAACCGCAGGTGAGCGGTTTTATCTATTATTTGAGCAAATGGCTTTCCTATTCGTTGCTGGTGTCGACACCGATAGTTGCGTATATCGCGGGTAGGAAAGAAAGTGGTGGTGCCAATATTTGGATCGTCTCATTGGTCACGTTGGCATGCTGTGTCTTGTCGGGTTTGATAGCCTTTTTGCCAAGTTATCTCAACAAGAGAAACCGCAACCATCAATGACTCGCATATTTACAAGAATAAAATTTCCGTGAACCATCCGACTTTCGGCGGGATAGTTCACGGAAACTTTTATGTCGTTATGTCAACGGCGCAGCAGGTAATTGATGATCAGCCAGCCGCCCACAGCTTGCAATATCATGCCAGGATAGCCCAGCTTCCAGTCTTGTAAAGCTTTGGCAATTTCGCCAGTCATGGCCCACTCGAAGAGTCCGCCCACGAGCTGATAGCCAAGCACGACACCAATAAGAGCCAGCAGCGACGCGCCCTTACTCTTGTTGGCCATCCAGGCAGCAGCGCCGGCCAGAAGCACGCCCTTGATCATGATGATGGGCAAGGCTGCAGCGGGAGGCATCCCGAACAATACCGAGTTGACCAGCGGCGACAATACTGCCGTCAACAAGCCCACGCGGAACCCGTATTTATAGGCTGCTATCAGTGTGAAGAAATAGATGGGCAAAAGGATGAGACCGCCCTGAGGGAACAGGTGGCACAACTGCGGCAATACGATATTGCCGGCAATAAACAACAACGCGAACATATAAGTGCGCACCTCGCGCCAACCCAATGAATACAGTCTTAAAGTAGCACTACTTTCCATATCGATTACTTATTTTAATTTGCAAAGTTAATTCAAATACTTCACAACCGCAACCATCATCAGTAAAAAATCGATGATTTATTGAAATATTAACTCATATTTTAGCATATCACACCCAATTCCGGTTACTTGCCCATGATTCCGTTCCACACGGCGTGGCGCAGAGTGCCGGTCTCGTCATCGCAGCGGTATTCCCAATACATGACGCCGCGCATGCCGGTATCCTTGACAAACCGGCATTTCCACCCGAGTGATTCGGCGTCTTCATAGGTGTACACCATTTTTCCGTCCTTCACCAGATAGGGCGCCTTGGCAACATCGTCCCACATGCGGGTGACATCGGTGCGCTTGACGAGTGCTCCAAATGATGTGTCCCCGAAGTCTTTGACCGAGCGCCCATAGAAAGGCACGCCCAGCACTAACTTGTTCACGGGCATTCCTGCGTCAAGGTGCGCTTGCAGCGCCTCTTGGGCGGTCACGCGACCCGACATCTCGCTACGGTACAGCGCTGCATGGTGATATGGTGGGTTGCCCACATCATACATCATGATGTTCACCAGGTCAACATAGGGTTCAATCGCTTTGAAGTCCACAAATCGGCCATCAGCGATCGTGGCACACGACAGCAGGTAATCCTTGCCCAAGGCCTTGCGCAGTTCGCGCATCAGTAAGGTGAAATTGTCGATGTCGGCGGGTGATGACGAGATGCCTGCTTCGCTGCTGCTGGGGTATTCCCAGTCGATATCGATGCCGTCAAGCCCGTAATCCTTCACGATGCGTTTGCAGTCACGGGCAAAAGCCTTACGCCGTTTGTCGGTCGAAGCCATCTCACTGAACCCTCCGGCCGTCCAGCCTCCAATGCTAAGGACGACATAGATTTTGTGGTCTTTTTTCAGCGCTGCCAATTCCCGCAGGCGGTCAGGACGCTGGATGGTCACGCCGTCATAGGTCTTGTTCACGTTGCCGAAGGCATAGTTGATGTGGGTCAGCACCGAGCAGTCGGGCAGAGGCATGTCTGCATTCCATCCGGTCACATAGGCTGCCACGACAGGACCGTTGTCTTTGTGCTTTCTTGCCTGAATGGGCATCATCAATGCCAATAGGCACCCAAAAATCAAAATTCTTTTTATCATCATTCCATTAGCTTTACGCCCTCCAAAGGTACATCTTTTTCACAATTCTCAGCTCATTTTCTTCTTTCTTTACACAGAAATGCCAAATTTGCAATAATCAGTTATGATTCTTGTGGAAATGTGAGACATCGACGGGGAAGTGGTTTTTTCTTTTTTAATAATGATTAATGGGAAAAATTGATATTTATTCGACAAATAGTAGTACCTTTGTCGATTGGAATGGACTTTGTCCATTGATGGTCAATAGTTGATAATTGCTTGCGAAATACAATTGACAACTAGAAACTAAATAACTGAAGAAACTATTTTAAGGTTACTATATAACGAAGTTGACCTGAAAGGGGCCGACTTTGAGAAGAAAATGGTTTGGCGGACAAACGAGGGTTTCAATGCCCAGCCGCTGTATCGCAGCGTGGACATTGCCGACCTGAAGCAGACCAAATCACTCCCCGGTGAGTTCCCCTACGTCCGCGGTACTCGCTACAACAACGACTGGAAGGTTCGCCAGAACATCGACGTTGATGATGTTCAGGCTGCCAATGCCAAGGCTCTCGAGATCCTGAACAAGGGTATCAACTCGATTGGCTTCCACTTCCATGGTGGAGATGTGGACCTCAAGGCCCTGTTCAACGGCATCAATCTTCCCGCTTGTGAAATCAACATCATGTGCTGCCCCAAGTGCGCGCTCAGCTATGCCAAGCAGATTGTTGAAATTTGCAAGGAGAATGGCTGCGAGGACACCTTTGTGGGCTCCATCACCTTCAACCCGTTCAAGCGCACCTTCAAGCACGGCGAGCCGTTCCCTGGCGACATCGTTGCCATGGCTACCGAGCTGATGAACACCGTTAAGCCCGTCGCTCACCTGCGCGTGCTCAGCGTTGACTCGCTCGCTCTGAACAATGCCGGTGCCTACATCTACCAGGAGCTGGGTTATGCTCTGGCATGGGGTGCCGAGTGGATGGCCATGCTGACCGAGGCTGGTTTCACCGCCGACGAGGTGGCTAACCGCATCAAGTTCAACATGGGCGTTTCGACTGTTTACTTCATGGAGATTGCCAAGTTCCGCGCCGCTCGCGAGCTGTGGGCCCTCATCGTGAAGCAGTTCAATCCCGCTAACGACTACTCGTGCATGATGAATGTCAATGCCGAGACCAGCCGTTACAACCAGACCATCTATGACAGCTATGTGAACCTGCTGCGCAGCCAGACCGAGGCCATGAGTGCTGCACTGGCTTGTGTAGACTCAATCGTTGTCACTCCGTTCGACGCTCCTTACAAGAAGAGCGACGACTTCAGTGAGCGCATCGCACGCAACCAGCAGATCCTGCTCAAGGAAGAGAGCCACCTCGACAAGGTCGTTGACCCCGCCGGCGGTTCCTACTATGTGGAGATGCTGACCAAGAACCTGGCCGAGCAGGGCTGGAAGCTCTTCCTCGACGTCGAGGACAAGGGCGGTTTCAAGGCTGCGCTCGAGAGCGGTGACATCATCAATGCCGTCAACGCTACCGCCAAGGATCGCTTCGACAAGGTGGCTAAGCGCCGTGAGCAGTTGCTGGGCACCAACCAGTTCCCCAACTTCACCGAGAAGGCTGCCGACAAGGCTGATGCCCGTGAGGCATGCTGCTGCCACTGCGGCTGCAACCATGAGGAGGCTGAGGGTGCCGTGAAGCTCAACACCAAGCGTCTGGCCGAGCAGTTCGAGGAGGTTCGCCTCGCTACCGAGCACGCTGCCAACACGCCCAAGGTGTTCATGCTCACCATTGGTAATCTGGCTATGCGTCTGGCCCGTGCCCAGTTCAGCGACAACTTCTTCGCTTGCGCTGGCTATGAGCTCATCGACAACAACGGTTTCAAGACCGTCAAGGAAGGTATGGACGCCGCTATGGAG
>CACYAW010000089.1 GCA_902772455.1 uncultured Bacteroidales bacterium | reverse complement strand
GCAGCCCCCTATGAGCTCACCTGGGAGAACGGCAGCGAATGGGAGAATGCAAGTTTCCACTTCCATGTCAACCCTTATGACCTTGACGGCAACCGCCTCTATGAGGAGAACTTCAGCTACCGCATCTACATGGATGACGACCAGCTGTTCACCTTCACCAACGAGGAGTTTGGCCCGAGCGAGCTTTTCGCCGATGGTGACCTTACTGAGATTCCCCTGGGATACAGCGATTACATGCACTTCATCAGCTGGGACGGCACTCGCGTCTATTTCAACAAGGGCAACCTTGGCGAGGACCGTTTGTTCCAGCGCCGCATTGGCGTGCAGACCGTTTATACGGTGGATGGTGTGAGCAATGCATCGGAAATCGTCTATGTGGGAGTACTTGCTGTCAATGGTGTTGTCGTTGACCGGGCAGGAACGCCTCTCGAGAATGTGACGGTAGTCATCTCGTCCAAGCCTTCGCAGAACCCTGCAGGCCAACGCGAAGCAACCGTAATGCCCATCTACTTAACTACCAACGAGAACGGAGAGTTTGCCACCGAGATCAATGCCAATCTTGACTACACCGTCGAGTATATGGTCAACTGGGAGACGTTGCGTACCGATGACCTGACCGTTGGTGAAGACGACGTTAACATGGGCGTGATTGTGCTGCCCATCGGCGAGTCGTCGGGCATCGACGAAATCATGACCAACGATGCAGCCCATGCAAGGTGACCTAAGCACCCTGCCCCACGGCATCTACATCGTCGGCAACAAGAAAGTGGTGAAGTAACAGCAGACTATCTGCGCGATTATCCGGAAAACCGGCTGAAAGTGTCATTGTTGACCCACTTTTAGCCGGTTTTCTTGTGGAGCATAAAAAGCTGAGAAGGTTCCATTTCCACACCATCAAGACGGATGCCCTCGTTCACACGCAAACATAACGAACGAAATGAACGAAGCCTCACGCTAAGCCGCTAAGATTTTTCACACAACAGGCACAACTTGGCTTGACATTTCATACAAATCCTAATTTGAATCCTCTATAAAAATGATTACCTTTGTGGGGTGTAATTCACAGATGAAGATATGAAAGCTTTATTGAAAATATTCGGTTCTTTGCTCATCGGGGCCAGCATCGGCCTGGCGGTGGTCGTTCCCATCATTGCCCTGATTGATGGCCAACCCCTGTCACAAATCTTTAACAAGGATTTCCTGGTTGAGCTGTTGCCCATAGGATGGGTGCTGATCGCCCTGTTTATTGCCTTTATCCTGCACATCATTCTGCACGAGGGCGGCCACCTGGTGGCGGGACTGCTGACGGGCTACCGCTTTGTGTCGTTCCGTTTCCTGAACTGGACGCTCATCCGCAAGGACGGACGCCTGAAGTGGCGCAACTTTGAGTTGAGCGGCACACTAGGCCAGTGCCTGATGGCTCCGCCCGACAAGCCGCTGGAGCAGATCGACACGCGCTGGTACAATGCCGGCGGCGTGCTGGCCAACGTCATCCTTGTCCTGCTGGCGCTGTTGCTCATGTGGGCACTTGATTTGCCCACATGGCTGGACATCTTCCTTAAAATGATGGTGTTTATCGGTATTGCCGTAGCGCTCATGAACGGCATCCCCATGAAGATGGGCGGGGTGGCCAACGACGGGCTCAACCTGTTGCAGCTGGAGAAGGACCTGCCCGGCAAACAAAGCTTCTGTAACATCTTTGACATCAATGTCCGCAGCCAGGAAGGTCAGCCCTATTCCGAGATGCCTGAGAAGTTGTTTGCGCTGCCCGAGCCGTTGCACTGGAAAAACAGCATGCACGTGGCAGCCGTGTTGTCGTCAGCCACAAGAAAGATGGCCCTGCACCAGTGGGAAGAGGCCTATCAGCTGCTGACCGAGGCCTGCAACTACAAGGACGATTACATGAAGCTCTACCAGCTGGAGGTGGAGAACATGTTGACTCAGGTGTGCATCCTCACCGGACGTGACGACGAGGCCCGCCAGCACTACACCAAGGAGGTTGCCAAATATGTGGCCATGCACTCAGCCACACAGAGCGACAAGCAGCTCACAGCCATGGTCGTAGCCCTCGCCCTGGACGGCGACCGCCCCAAGGCCGAGCAATTGACGCAAAAACTCGAAGCCAACCGCGACAAATACATCCACCAGGGCGACGTCATCATGTGCCTCGACCTCATGCACCTCCTCCTCAGCACCCGCCCACCCCAATAAATGATTAGACAAAACAACAAGCGATCTAGCAGGCTACATTAAATTTTAAAAACAAGAAACACAAAAAATACAATTTTAATAAATCAATGATGATGCTCACTGCTTTATCGTCTTCCATTATTGATATGGATTAATTGATTGTACTTCTTGTATTTCTTGTTTTCTTATTAATTCTTGTTGTGCTTGGTTGTCTGGCTGATTCATTCTCGTTTTTAATATTTGTTGTAAATTTGCAGCAACAATGAGTAACACGTCGGCCATAGCGCAGTTGCTGATGCAACGGGAACTGCTCCGCCAGGAATACCGGGAGGAGAAGGAGGCCTATCGCCTGCACACGCAGAGCATGGGCCTGGCACGTCAGGTGACGCGCGGCGACGCGTGGTACCCGCTGCAAATGGGCCGCACCTACTACAACTCGCTCAACCAGTACTGCATCGAGGTCACCCGCAAGGCCGACGAGGAAATCGACCATAACTTCGAGTACGGCAAACCTGTCGTGTTCTTCAAGGCCGAAGCTCCTGAGGGCAATCTAAAGCAGGCCAGCGGCATCCGTTACTACAATTTCACGGGAACGGTATCCTATGTCGATGGCGACCGCATGGTGGTCGCCATTCCCGAGGGACACACCCTGGAACTGCAGAATGCCGAGGCGCCCGTGGGCGTGCAGCTGTTCTTTGACGAGACGAGTTACCGCATGATGTTCGATGCCCTGGAGCGGGTCATTAACGCCAAGGGCACCCGTCTGGCCTACCTGCGCGACCTGTTCTACGGCCGCCAGCGGGCCGAGACCTTTACCTTTGAGGCGATGCGGTTTCCGTGGCTCAACAGCAGCCAGGAGCAGGCCGTGAACGATATGCTGAGGGCCAAGGACGTGCGCGTGCTGCACGGCCCTCCCGGCACGGGCAAGACGACAACGCTGGTCGAGGCCATCAACGAGACGCTGATGCGCGAGACGCAGGTCCTGGTGTGTGCCCAGAGCAACACCGCCGTGGATTGGATCAGTGAGAAACTCGTGGATTGCGGCATCCCGGTCCTGCGCATCGGCAACCCCACGCGTGTCAACGACAAAATGCTGAGTTTCACCTATGAGCACCGCTTTGCCGACCATCCCGACTATCCCAAGCTGTGGCAGGTGAGGCGCAATATGCGGGAGTTGCGGCGACGCCGACGCGAGAAAGCCGAGCATTACCACCAGAAACTCGACCGCCTCAAGGAAGTGGCCGTGGAGCTCGAGGTGCGCATCAACAACGACATCTTCGGGCAGGTGCGTGTCATCGCCTCCACCCTAGTAGGGGCGGGCAACAAGCTACTCGACGGCAAGCGCTTCGGCACGGTTTTCATCGACGAGGCCGCCCAGGCCCTGGAAGCGGCGTGCTGGATTCCCATCAGGCGGGCCAGCCGCGTCATCTTTGCCGGCGACCACTGCCAGCTGCCGCCCACCGTCAAGAGCCTGGAGGCCCTCAAGGGCGGACTGGGCAAGACGCTCATGGAGCGCATCGTCGAAAACAAACCCGAGTGCGTGTCGCTGCTCGAGGTGCAGTACCGCATGAACGACGAAATCATGCAGTTCAGCAGCGACTACTTCTACCACGGCAAAATGAAATCGGCCCCCGAGGTCGCCCACCGCCTGATACACGAGGGCGACGCGCCCATCCTGTGGTTCGACACCTCGACCATCGAACTGGGCGAGGACGAGCAGAACGATTTCAGGGAAAAGTTTGTGGGAGAGACCTTCGGCCGCATCAACAAGGGCGAGGCCAACCTCACCCTAAGCCTGTTGCAGATTTATTTCCAGCGCGTGGGCAAGCAACGCATCCTCGACGACCGCATCGATGTGGGTATCATCTCGCCCTACCGCGCCCAAGTGCAATACCTGAAGCGCCTGATCAAGAAACGCGCCTTCTTCAAGCCATTCCGCCACTTGATCACGGTCAACACCGTCGATGGTTTTCAGGGCCAGGAGCGCGACGTGATACTCATCTCGCTCGTGCGCGCCAACGACACGGGCCAAATCGGCTTCCTGCGCGACTTGCGCCGCATGAACGTCGCCATCACCCGCGCCCGCATGAAACTCTTCATCCTGGGCGACGCCCCCACCATGACGCGCCACCCCTTCTACAAACGCCTCTACGACTACATCCAAGCCCTGCGCACCCACACATAACGAATGAATTGAATAAAAAGAAAACAATAAATACAACAAATGCAATGCTTCGCTCCGGATGGATTTGTATTTGTTGTATTTATTGTCTTCCTTTTCTCTTAGTCTTTTGTGGTAGCGATCTTCTTGAGCCACTGGCGGTAGCCCAGGACGGCCATAACGGTGTAAAAGGCGTAGAGGCACGCCGTGAAGGGGATTTGCTTGTAGATGTAGAGGACGGTGCACACGGCATCGACCACGAGCCACAGGAGCCATTGCTCGGCGTATTTCTGTGCCAGCGCCCACAGGGCGACGATGCTCAGGGCCGTGGTGAAGCTGTCACACACGGGGACACTGCTGTCGGTCCAATTGATCAGAACCCAATAGATTACGACCCACAGCGCCAAGCCGATGAGGGCCACGGGCAGCACGCGCCGCAGCGGGAAACGGGTAATGGGCCTATCGGCAGCCTTCTCCCCCGCCCCACTGCCGCGGCTGCGCACCCACCGCCACATGGCATAGCCATAAACGGCGGCAAGCACATAATAAACTTCCATACCGAAGTCGGCATAAAGACCGCGTTCCCAATACAGGTAGCCGTGGACGATGGGCATAATCACGCTCACGAGCCACAGCCAGATGCTGGCCTTGAACTCCAGCCACAGGTAGATAAGCCCCAATACCAGGCCTGCCATGTCGATGGCTTTGACCCAGGTGAAGTCGGCAAAATATTGGGCAATCGCGTCAATCATTCTGGTTATGAAAATTGGGCTTCAGAATCTGAAAGTAATATACCCTAATGCATTGGTGCCTGCCATGGGATAGAAGCGGGGATCACTGTATAAAGTGTATTTGTTTTCCTTGCTGCCACCGGGATAGAGGGCACTGGTCATCGAGTAGCCGTTGGTCTCGTACTTCTCGTTGAACAGATTGTAGATGGTGGCGCCCACCGTGATGCTGCGCACGTGCGGCAACGTGAAGGTGTAGCCCAGGTCCAGGTTGTTGACGAAATAGGGGTCGAGAGAGTCTTCCTTGCGCTCGAAGTTGTCGAGGTACTGGCGAGATACATACTGCGTCTGCAGACTGGCCGCGAAACCCTTGTAGTCAAACATCAGCATGCTGCCCACGGTCACGCTGGGCGAGAAGGCGATGGTGGTGTTCCCCTTCTCGATGGCGGTCTGGGTCCACATGTCGTCCCAGCTGTCGGCATCGTAGTCGCTCACGTAGCCCACGTAATCCTTGATGCGGTTGCGCGAGAAGGTGGCGTTCACCTCCCAACCCAGCCAGTCGGTGAAGTGCATTCCTGCCAGCAGCTCAATACCCATGCGGTAGCTCTTGTCCACGTTCTCGGCCATCAGCTCGCCAATCTCGTTGATCTTGCCGTTGAGCACGAGCTGGTCCTTGTAGTTCATGTAGTAGAGGTTGGCGCTGAACAGGTATCGGCCCGAGCGGAACTCGTAACCGGCCTCCCAGTCATAGAGCTTTTCGCTCGTGGGGTGTTCCAGGAACAGGCCGTCGGTGTAGTTGTTGCGGGTGGGCTCCTTCTGTGCCACGGCAAACGAGGCATAAGCGCGGTGCTTGGCGTTAATCTGCCAGTTCAGACCGGCTTTGGGGTTGAAGAAATTGAACGGCTCGTCGATGTCAAGCGTCTGCAGGTGCTCGGGATTGGCGGTCCAGTCCCACTTGTCGTTGTGGCCCGTGATGCGGTAGCCGATGTGACGGTACTGCAGGTCGGCATAGGCGCTCAAGCCGCCGGTGATGATGTAATTACCTTTTATATAGATATTGAAATCGGTCTTGCGGCCGTTGTTACGGTAGTACTCGTGGTCGGGAGCCAGCGGGCTGGTGTAGTTCTCGACCCAGATGACCTGGCCAAAGTGGTCATTGCTGTAGCGGTTGATGCCGCCGCCCAGCGTAGCGCCCAGGCGCTCACCGTTGTAGTGCAGCGAGAACACGGCGCCACCAAAGCCGCTATCCACGCATTTTTTGCGCACCAGGCTGGCTTTCTTGCTGGTCCCCTCGGCAGTCACCACGGGCTCCAGGGCATACTCCTTGAGCGTGCGGGCGTTCTTGTACTCCTGGTAATAGCCGTAACCATCGGTGTAGTGGAGTGCCAGGTTCAGTTTCCACAGGGGATTGAAAGTCTGGTCCAGAATCAGCTGGTAGTGGGTCTGACGGTAAATGTCCTTCTGGTCCTTGTAGAAGCCCGTCACCTTGCCGTCGTGCTTGATTTCGCCGTTGGGGTTGTAGGTGCGGTTGTCCTCGAGGTCCTCACGGCTGATGCCGTCCCAGGCGTGATAAGTGTCTTCCTTGCCGCCATAGGTGATGAACCTGAGCGACGTCTTATCGTTGAAATAGCCCACCTGGCCAAAGTAGCTCACCAGCTCGCTGCTGGCACGGTCACGGTAGCCGTCGCTGCTGATGTGCGACAGACGGGCCTCGATTGACCAATGGTCGCCCAACAAGCCTGTGCCCACACGCAGGGTCTCCTTGTTGGTATTGAACGAACCGTAGCTGCCCGAGAAGTCGGCGAAAGCGTCACGCGCGAAGCTTTGGGTGCGCAGGTTCACACTACCACCAAAGGCGCCCGAGCCGTTGGTCGAGGTGCCCGCACCGCGCTGCACCTGGATATCGCGCACCGACGAAGCAAAGTCGGGCGTGTTGACCCAGTAGATGCTGTGGCTCTCGGCATCGTTCTGCGGGATATCGTTCACCGTGATGTTGATACGGGTAGCATCGGTGCCACGCACACGCATCGACGTGTAGCCCACACCGGCACCCGCGTCACTCGTTGTGATGACACTCGGGGTCATCGTCAACAGGAACGGAATGTCCAGGCCATGGTTCTCGGCAGCCAGTTGCTTGCCGGTGATGTTAGTAAAAGCCACGGGAGTGTTTGCACTTGCACGTGTTCCCAGCACCTCCACCTCGCTCAACGCGACAGAGGGCACCGTGTCGGTTGCCGCAGGCTGTGCTGCCGCAACAAGGGCTGCCAGCGATGTGGCAACCGTCAATAAGGTCTTCTTCATTAGTTTTTAATTAATAAGTTGTTCTCTACGCCGGCATTGTCCGGATCAGATTCCATGGGTATGATCTCAGCCCCTTGAGCACAAAGGACACCCCAAACTCATTGAATCACGCTGCAAAGTTAGTGCAAGCCGAGAGGAATGACAAGAAAAAACTTGTTTTTCTTGCATTCCCGAACCGCAGCC
Organism: uncultured Bacteroidales bacterium; assembly: GCA_902772455.1. GTDB lineage: Bacteria > Bacteroidota > Bacteroidia > Bacteroidales > Muribaculaceae > Sodaliphilus. Next base: position 11,263 of record CACYAW010000089.1, on the reverse strand, counting down.
TAACTTGGACGCCAGTCAAAGTTAGTGCAAGCCGAGCACAGAACAAAACAAAAAATACAGTTTTTGTTTTTTCTGTCGAGGCGCCGCCTAACTTCGGCACCGGCCAACGTTAGTGCAAGGTGAGCGAAATGGCAAATTTATTTGACCATTTCCGAACCGCCGCCTAACTTCGACGCCAGTCAACGTTAGTGCAAGCCGAGGTGCGGCAGAGTTTCAACACTATGGCTTTATTCTGCATAAAACCCATTTTTTGCGGTTTGAAAGACTAGGGTAATAGGATTATTGCTATATTTGCAGTTTGGAAGGAATTTGACTAATCAATTAACCTTAATAATATATAGTTTTAATAATGAAGAAAATGTTATTAGCAATGGCCATTATGCTGGCCGCAGTGCCTGGTATGAAGGCACAAGTGACGCACGGCGTTAACCGCGCCGACATGGACCTGAGCGTGAAGCCAGGCGAAGATTTCTATGAGTATGCCGGTGGTGGCTGGATGAAAGCCAACCCGCTGAGCAAGCATCCTGAGTATTCGAGCTACGGCGTGTTTAACGTGCTGGCCGAGGAGAACGAGAACCGCCTGCGCGACATGTTCCTGGAACTGGGCAAGACCGAGCACAAGTTCGGTACCGTGGATCAGAAAGTAGCCGACCTCTACAAGATGGCTATGGACAGCGATCGCCTGAACCGTGAGGGCGCAAAGCCCATGCTCGCCGACCTGGCCAGGATTAAGGCCTTCAAGAAGAAAGACCTGACCCCCTCGATTGCCGAGCAGCATCTGTACATGAGCAACCCGTTCTTCAGCATCGGCGTGGAGACCGACCTCAAGAACAGTGATATGAATGTGATGTGGCTGAGCGCCGGCACCAGCGGTCTGCCCGACAGGGATTATTACTTGAACACCGATGCCGACAGCAAGAAGATCCAGCAGGCCTACCGCGACTATCTGGTGAAGATGTTCATGCTCTCCGGTTACAGCAAGAAGGAGGCTAACCGCGCCAGCAAGACCATCTATGACATCGAGTACAAGTTTGCCCAGGCCAAGATGGACCGTGCCGAGGCCCGCGACTATAACAAGCTGTACAACATCCGCACGTTGGAGCAGCTGCAAGCCGACTATCCCGCCATCAACTGGAAAGAATACTTCAAGCTGATGGGCACTCCCCAAGTGGAGTGGGTTATCCTTACCGAACCCAAGGTGATGGCCGTTGCCAACGAGCTCATGACCAAGCTCAGCGAACAGCAGATGCGTGATTACATGGCTGGCCTGCTCATCAGTGGCACCTCCAGTTACCTGAGCGATGAGTTTGGCGAGACCTCGTTTGACTTCTACGGCCGCATGCTGAGCGGACAAAAGGAGCGCAAGCCCCGCTGGAAACGCGCCCTGGGCTTCCCCAACTCACTGCTGGGCGAGGCTGTTGGCGAAGTTTACGTGAACAAGTATTTTGCACACGGCAGCAAGGAGAAGATGCTCAAGCTCATCGGTGAACTGCGCAAGTCGCTGGCCGCCCACATCGCCGGCCTGACCTGGATGAGTGAGCAGACCAAGATCAACGCCCTTGTGAAGCTCAACGCCTTCACCGTCAAGATCGGTTATCCTGACAAGTGGCGCGACTACAGCGGCTTGCAGGTTGACCCCAGCAAGAGCCTCTATGACAACATCAAGGCCGCCAGCCTGTACGAGACCCGCCGCAACCTGGACAAGATGGGCAAGCCCGTTGACAAGGACGAATGGGGCATGACACCGCAGACGGTGAACGCCTACTACAACCCCACCACCAACGAGATCTGCTTCCCCGCCGCTATCCTGCAGCCTCCCTTCTTTGATGTGGATGCCGACGACGCCACCAACTTTGGCGCTATCGGTGTGGTGATTGGCCACGAGATGACCCACGGCTTCGACGATCAGGGCCGCATGTTCGACCAGTATGGCAACATGGTGGACTGGTGGACCAACGAAGACAGCGAGAAATTCCAGGCTGCTGCCGAGAAGCTGGCAGAACAGTTCGATCAGATTGTGGTCGTTAAGGACCAGCACGCCAACGGCCATCTGACCCTGGGCGAGAACATCGCCGACCAGGGTGGTCTGCGCATCGCTTACGACGCCTTCAAGACCACGCAGCAGTTCCGCGACGGCAAGAAGATTGACGGCTTCACCTTCCAGCAGACCAAGAGCGACCCCCACAGCATCGGCCGCTACCGCGTGAACGCCACGCTGAGGAACATCGACACCTTCTTTGACGCCTTCGGCATCAAGCCCGGCGAAAAGATGTGGCTCGACCCCGCCGACCGCGCCATCATCTGGTAATCAGAGATTAACACTGATATGACACGAGCCCGCGACTTCAGGTTGCGGGCTCGCTTTTCTATAAGAAGCTATAGCTACTATAGGTGCTATAGGTGAAGATTGAACAATTGTTGCGCATTGCGGTCGGTGGCGGTGCTGACAGCCTCGGGGGTGACGCCTAATGACTTGGCAATGAAGTCGTTGATGTGGGGGATGAAGGCGCTCTCGTTGCGCTTGCCGCGGTGTGGCACGGGTGTGAGATAGGGGGCATCGGTTTCCAGCAGCAGGCGGTCGAGGCCGATGACGGGCAGCAACTGGGGAACGGTGCTTTTCTTGAAAGTGACCACTCCGTTCACGCCAAAGTAGAAATCGCCCCGGCGGCGAACTCGTTCAACGTCGGCCGGCGTCTCGGCAAAGCAATGGAACACGCCTTGGGGCACGGGGCAGTCGAGATGGTCGATGACGTCGAGGATGTCGTCAAGGGCCTCACGGCAATGCATGATGAACGGAATGCCCAACTCGTGGCACCAGTGCAACTGGATGTCAAGAGCGTGCTTTTGCTGCTCGCGCCAGGTCTTGTCCCAATACAGGTCGATGCCGATTTCGCCAACGGCCACAACGGGATAGCGGTCGAGCATGGGACGCATGCGCTCCAGCACGTCGAGGTAATCATCATGCACGTCCTCGGGGTGCAGACCCAATGCCATCGAGCAATAATCAGGGTATCGTTCATGCAATGCCGCAACGCTAGGAATACTCTCCAGGTTCTCGTTGGGCAGAATGATATGTCTCACACCTGCCTCACGAGCCCTAGCGACAACCTCGTCACGGTCGTCGTCAAACGCATCACAATAAATATGTGAATGACTATCAATCATAGTTAGAACTGGCGTCCTGCGAGCCTGTTAGCGAGCTGGATAAAGGCCTGTTTGTCTTCGTCGGACATGTTCACTTGGTTAAAGGCAGCGATGGCCAGGTTGTTGTATTGCGCGATGGCCTCCTCAATCATCTCGCGAACGCCCAGGCGCTCATACAGGGCAGTCACGCCCGCCACCTTGTTGTCGCGGGTGGCATAGGGGTCGTTGAGCCAGTGGCGCAGTTCGTCGGCATCGTCACCCTGGGCAAGCCGTATGGCATTGATGAGCAGATAGGTCTTCTTGTTGTTCATGATGTCGCCGCCAATTTCCTTGCCGAAGGTCTCCGGGTTGCCCCACACGTCGAGCATATCGTCCCTGAGCTGGAAGGCCAAACCCATGTTCACACCGGCCTCATAAAGTTTGTCGGCATCTTCGGCGCTGGCATCGGCAATGAGCGCTCCCATCTTGAGGGCACAACCCAGCAGAACCGACGTCTTGAGGCGTATCATGTTGATATACTCATCAACCGACACATCGATGCGGTGCTCATAGTCCATGTCCCATTGCTGGCCCTCGTAAACCTCGATGGCGGTTTTGTTGAACAGGTCCATCACCTGCCAGTTGGCGGTGCGGGCAATATACTGTGTGGCGATGGTCAACATCGTGTCGCCGCTCAAGATGGCGGTGTTGTCGTTCCACTGGAAATGCACGGTGGGCTTACCACGGCGCACGTCGGCATTGTCCATCACATCATCATGCAAGAGGGTGAAATTGTGGAACAACTCCAGACCCAACGCAGCATCGAGGGCGCGCTCCATGTTGCCGCCCATGGCTTCACAGGCCATAAGCGCAAGCACAGGGCGAACGCGCTTGCCACCCAGCGCCATGTGATAGGCAATGGGTTCATAAAGCTGACGGGGTTCTTTGGGATAAGGAATGGCGGCAATCGCTTGATTGACCGTATCGAGATATTCTTGGAATGATTTCATGTTATTCAATTTTAATTTATTGGTTTTCAGTATTTAACGCTGATTTATAGGCGGTCTCAAAAGTATTGAATTCGCTAGGCGTATACAGTTTGCGCAACTCGTCGATGCGCGCATTGATGTCATTCATGTCAGCATTGGGTTGGTTGGCATCGTTTGCCAAGGCGGCACCCAGTGCAGCAGGCCGTGACGATTGCGCATAGACACACATCTGCTCACTGATGGTGAATTCGTCAACCATGGCTTGAATCGTGCTGTCAAAGACTTCGGCATGACGGTCATAGCCCACCGTATAACACAGCCAGTGAATGAGCGACAGATAGTCGGCAGCCGAATCGGTATCAAACTCCCGTTTCATCAGCAGCTCGACCATGGGCGGCACTTTGAGCTGTGCCAATTCTCTGGGCGACAGCACTATCACATGAGCCGCCTGTAACAGGGAGTCGCGTCCATCGGCCAACAAAGGCGCAGCAAAAGCGCGGTTGGCGGCTTTTACTTCCCACGGCCATCGCAGGCTGTCGTTGCGCAAGGCATTGAAGCGTTGCACCACCTGGTGCATCGCTGCGGTATCGCCCCAGGCAGCAAGGAAATCACGTCCTGCGGCTTCGCCACGCCGGCCTGCCCCTCCACACGCTGTCAACAGCAACATCAAACCGATAAAAAAGAGTGGTAAACGTTTCATTTCTTCTTGTCAGCGGGGAATATGGAGTTATACAACGGACGGTCTTTCTCTTTGAGGTAGGAACGGAAAGCCTCGTCAAAGGCCCTAACGGCCGCAGAGTCCCGTTTGAGCGCATACACGCTCTGCTTGGCCTTGGCGTCCATGACGGCACGCTCCATCGCAATCGTGTCGGTGTGGTCCACGGCTATCAAAGCCGCTGCTGCCCTCATGCCGCTGTCGCGAGCCTCGGCATCGAACGGAGATTTCTTCTCGCTGCAACCCGCCATCAGCAGCACCAGCACTGCCACAATATGTACCAGATATTTCATGTCAAATACAATTATTCGGCAAACTTACAAAAAAAACGCAAAACCACGGCAATGCCCTGCTAAGAAAAACACACCCTACAGCCTGGTGGAAGGGTGCTCGGCAAAATAGCGCCACAAGGGGGCTGCCATGAGAGCCTGCAGCTGACGGTTCTCGCGCAACATGGTCTCGACTTCATTGCGCGATAAAAGCAATACGGCGATATCCTCGCCAGCATCAAGCTGCTGGTCACCCACTCGCTCGACGCCCTCGGCCAGGAAACAATGAGTGATGTTGTCACAGATGCTGGGATTCTGCCCCACTGTCATGATTTCGCGCCACGCGCCTCCGCCATAGCCGGTTTCTTCTAGCAGTTCACGTTTGGCGGCATCAACGGGTGCCTCGCCCTGCTCCACCACGCCGGCGCACAGCTCGTCAAGCACCACATCCATCGCATGACGGTACTGCCTGACCATGACAAACTCTCCGTCACGGGTGATGGCGATAATGTTGACCCATTCGGGATATTCCAGCACGTAATGCTCGGGGTTGACACGTCCGTCGGGCAGCTGCACCTTGTCCACGCGCGCCGTGAGCCAGGGCCGTTGAATAATGTAACGGCTCTCGAGCGTTGTCCATTTCTTGATTTCTTTAGCCATTGAGAATAGTATTCGTTATTTAAATAACGTGGAAATGGCCGGAATGGTACTTGATTGCAAAAAAAAGAGTAATTTTGCACTCGTGGAAGTAAGGACAATCATCAAGAAAGGTCGGGAAAAGAAGGTTTGGTATGCCATCCGCGTGACCTATCACCGTGAACTCAAGGTCAAAGAAGACCTTGATGCTCGCGGCATTACCAGTTTCGTGCCCATGCAGTACCGCCGGGAGGAGCGCAACGGCGTGATGGTCAAGCGCCTCGTTCCCAGTGTGCACAACCTCATCTTCATCCACACCACCCCCAGCGAGATGGTTGAGTACAAGAAGACCACCAACCTGCCCATCCGCTACATCATGAACCGCGAGACGCGCAAGCCCATCATCGTTCCGTCCAATGAGATGGAGAACTTCATCAAGGTAGCGGGCACCTATGACGAGAAACTCATCTATATCAATCCCGACCCGGGCGACTTCACCAAGGGCGAGCGCGTGCGCATCATCGGCGGCCCATTCGCCGGTGCCGAGGGGTTGTTTGTCCGCATCAAGGGCGACCGCCGCGTGCTCGTCAACATCCTGGGCCTTGTCGCCGTTGCCACGACCTATGTCCACCCGTCGATGATTGAAAAAATCACCGATGCTGATTCCAAACATCAATTAGACAACGCTTTATCACCGATATGAACGAGAACAACCAGAAAGTCGCCCTCATCACGGGCATTACGGGCCAGGACGGTTCCTATTTGGCCGAATTCCTGCTGGACAAGGGCTATGAGGTGCATGGGATACTGCGCCGCAGCAGCAGTTTCAACACGGGGCGCATCGAGCATCTGTACCTCGACGAGTGGGTGCGTGACATGAAGCAGCGTCGCCTCATCAACCTGCACTACGGCGACATGACCGACAGCAGTTCGCTCATCCGCATCATCGAGAAAATCAAGCCTGACGAGATCTACAACCTGGCGGCACAAAGCCATGTGAAGGTATCGTTTGACGTGCCGGAATACACCGCCGAGACCGACGCCGTGGGCACCCTGCGTCTCATCGAGGCCGTGCGCATCGCAGGCCGTGAAAAGGTGACGCGCATCTATCAGGCCAGCACCAGCGAACTCTACGGCAAGGTGCAGGAAGTGCCTCAACGCGAGACCACACCGTTTTATCCCCGCAGCCCATATGGCTGTGCCAAGCTGTACTCGTTCTGGATCATGAAGAACTACCGCGAGAGCTACGGCATGTTTTGCGCCAACGGTATCCTGTTCAACCACGAGAGCGAGCGCCGCGGCGAGACCTTCGTGACACGCAAGATCACCTTTGCCGCAGCACGCATCGCCCACGGCCTGCAGGACAAGCTCTACCTGGGCAACCTGAACGCCCTGCGCGACTGGGGCTATGCCCGCGACTATGTGGAGTGCATGTGGCTCATCCTGCAACAGCCCGAGCCCGACGACTTCGTCATCGCCACGGGCGAGTGCCACTCGGTGAGGGAGTTCTGCACCCTGGCGTTCCACCATGCCGGCATTGAGCTGCAATGGCAGGGCGAGGGCATTAACGAGAAAGGCATTGACAAGGCGACCGGCAAAGTTCTGGTCGAGGTCGATCCCAAATACTTCCGTCCCGCCGAGGTGGACCAGCTGCTGGGTGACCCCACCAAGGCCAAGAACGTGCTGGGCTGGAACCCGCAGAAGACCTCATTTGAGGAACTGGTGCGCATCATGGTCGAGCATGACATGCAGCACATCAAAAAAATCTATCACCTGAAATGAAAAAAGACGCAAAGATTTATGTGGCGGGCCATCGCGGACTCGTGGGTAGCGCCATTTGGAACAGCCTGCAACGCAAGGGCTACACTAACCTCATTGGCCGCACCCATCAGGAGCTAGACCTGATGGATGCCGTGGCCGTCAAGAACTTCTTTGATGAGGAGCAGCCCGAGTACGTCGTGCTGGCCGCCGCTCACGTGGGCGGTATCATGGCCAACCTGAAATACCGCGCTGATTTCATCTTCCAGAACCTGGCCATCCAGCAGAACGTCATCGGCGAGAGCTGGCGCCACGGCGTGAAGAAGCTGCTTTTCCTGGGCAGCACCTGCATCTATCCCCGCGAGGCTCCCCAGCCCATCGGCGAGAACGCCTTGCTCACGTCGCCGCTGGAATACACCAACGAGCCCTATGCCATCGCTAAAATCGCGGGCATGAAAATGTGCGAGTCTTTCAACCTGCAATACGGCACCAACTACATTGCCGTCATGCCCACCAACTTGTACGGCCCGCGAGACAATTTCAATCTGGAAACCAGTCACGTCATGTCGGCAATGATCAGGAAAATGCATCTGGCCAAGATGCTCAACGAGGGCAATATTGACAGTATCCGCGCTGATCTGGACCGCCGCCCCGTGGAAGGCATTGACGGCAATGCGCCCGAGGAGCAGATTGTCGCCACGCTCGAGAAATACGGCATCCTCAAGGACCGCCTGCGTCTGTGGGGCACTGGAGCCCCCATCCGCGAGTTCCTGTGGAGCGAGGACATGGCCGACGCCAGCGTCTATTGCCTGGAACACATCGACTTTGACGACCTGCGAGGCGATGGGCCTGAGGTGCGCAACTGCCACATTAATATCGGCAGCGGCAAAGAGGTCACCATTCGCGAACTTTCTGAACTGGTCAAGGCCACTGTGAACTACCGCGGTATTATCGAATGGGATGCCACCAAGCCCGACGGCACCCTGCGCAAACTCACCGACGTGAGCCGCCTCCATTCCCTGGGCTGGCACCACACCATGGAATTAGAGGACGGTGTCCCCACCCTCTACAGTTGGTATCTGAAGAATTGATTTTCCTTTAGCTTGCCCCGCATCCAGGGCATCCGTTACTCTTCCAGATCCTCGTAGGTTTGGAAGAGGAAGTCGTTATAGGGGAAGCGGGCGGTATGGACAGCCTTGGCCTTATTGTAGAGCAGGCGCTTGAGGGCGTCGATGTTCTGCTGCTTCTTGGCGCTGATGAAGACGCAGTTCTCGCCCATGCGGGCCATCCAGCTTTCCTGCAGTTCCTCTAGGGGGATGTTCTCGCGCAGACGCGGCGTGAGGTCGTCCTCGTCCTTGGGCACATGGGTGAACTGGTCTATCTTGTTGAATACCATGATCATCTCCTTGTTGCCGGCATCACACACCTCTTGCAACGTGCGGTTCACCACTTCGATCTGCTCCTCGAACTGGGGATGGGAAATATCAACGACATGGACGAGGATGTCGCTGTCGCGCACCTCGTCGAGGGTGCTCTTGAAGGATTCCACCAGATGGGTGGGCAACTTGCGGATGAAGCCGACGGTGTCGGTCAGCAGGAACGGCAAGTTGGAAATCACCACCTTGCGCACCGTGGTGTCGAGTGTGGCGAAGAGTTTATTCTCGGCAAAGACCTCGCTCTTGCTCAGCACGTTCATCAGCGTGGATTTGCCCACGTTGGTGTAACCCACGAGGGCGATGCGGGTGAGTTTGCCACGGTTCTTGCGCTGGGTCATCTTCTGCTTGTCGAGTTGGGCCAGTTTCTCCTTGAGCAGGGCGATTTTGGTCTTGACGATACGGCGGTCGGTCTCAATCTGGGTCTCACCGGGGCCACGCATACCGATACCGCCTCGCTGACGCTCCAAGTGGGTCCACATACCCGTCAAGCGCGGCAGCAGGTACTGGTACTGGGCCAGCTCGACCTGCATCTTGGCGCTGGCAGTCTGGGCACGCTTGGCGAAAATGTCGAGAATGAGGCTCGTGCGGTCGAGCGTCTTGACCTGGACGGCCTTCTCAATGAAGGCGATCTGCTTGGGCGTGAGGTCATCATCAAAGATGACGAGGCTGATGTCGTTCTCCTGGACAAAGGCCACGATTTCCTCGAGTTTTCCCTTGCCCACATAGGAAGTGCTGTTGGGGCCGTCGCAGCGCTGCAGGAAGGTGCGCACGGTGACGGCACCCGCCGTCTCGGCAAGGAATTCAAGTTCGTCGAGGTATTCTTTGGCTTTGGCCTCGCCTTGCTGGGGTGTAATCAGTCCCACGAGGATGGCACGTTCCTCGAGGGCTTCTATTTCGTTAACACGTTTTTTATCGTCAATGAGTCCCATAGAGTCACATTTTTTATTAATTGGTGCAAAATTACTAAAAAACTGCGGTTTTTGTTTAATTTTGTCACCATAAAATTTGTGCAAGCCGAACGCAATGAGTGTGCACTCTCAATTGCTGAGATACAGCCAAATTTATCCAAATGTGAGAAACCAACTTCGATGCTATTGATATATGAAACAGACTATCTTACTCTTAACCCTGTGGTGCACATTGCTGCTCCAAGCCACCACAACCGATTACACCCGATATGTCAATCCGTTTATCGGCACGCAGACCGATGCCACCGGTGCCTTGAGCGGCAGCACGTTCCCCGGAGCCACGATGCCACAGGGAATGGTGCAGGTGAGCCCCGACACCGAACAGATGGTGACCTGGGATCCCTGCTCTGGCTATGACTACAACCGTGACAGCATCTACGCCATCTCCCACACCCACTTGAGCGGCACAGGCTGTACCGACCTGTTTGACGTCTCGCTCATGCCCGTGACCTGGAATGTGACCCCAGAGTATCTGGCGGCAGGCAACTTCGGGCAGACTTTTTCACACGAGCAAGAAGGGGCATGTCCAGGATACTATTGGGTTGTACTGCGGGAAAGCGGAGTAAAAGCCGAGCTCAGCGCCACCACCCGCACCGGCATCCACCGCTATACTTTCCCCCAAGGGAAGCCGCAACAGGTCATTCTTGACCTCGACCACTCCACCTTTCGCGGCCAGGCCTATTATAGCGGGCGCCGCAGTTATGACATCATCCAAGCCCAGCTCCGCCTTGTCGATGACCACACGGTGGAAGGATACCGCGTCATCACCGGCTGGGCCAAGCTGCGCAAAGTATATTTCCGCGCCGAGTTTTCCCGTCCCATCACCGGGCACCTGCTCATGGACGGCACGCGCACAGTGGGTGATGCTCCGGTAATCAACGGGCGCACGCTGCGCTGCGCCCTGTCGTTTGATGCTGCAGGTGACAGCCAATTGACGGTCAAGGTCGCCCTCTCGGCAGTCGATATCGACGGAGCACGTCGAAACCTCGCCGCCGAAGCCCCTGGCTGGGATTTTGACCTATATGTCCGTCAAGCCCACGACGAGTGGCAACGGCAGCTGTCATGCATCGATATTGACGGCACCGATGAGCAAAAGCAGATCTTCTACACCGGCCTCTACCACGTGTTGCTGCAGCCCAACACCATGAGCGATGTCGATGGCCGATACATGGACACCAACTACGAGGTGTGCCAGATGCCCAAGGGTCAGAGTTACCACTCCACATTCTCGCTGTGGGATACCTTCCGCGCCGCGCATCCGCTTTACCTATTGCTCAAACCCGACCTGGCGGCACAGTTTGTGAACGACATGGTGCGCCATCACGACACCTATGGCTACCTGCCCATCTGGGACCTGTGGGGACAAGAG
>CACYAW010000088.1 GCA_902772455.1 uncultured Bacteroidales bacterium | reverse complement strand
CTGGCCAAGATCGACGCCGGTAACCTGCACAACGCCATCGCTCACGCCGCTACCCTCGTTATCGGTATCAAGCCCGAGGACAAGGAGAAGCTGAGCGTCGTGCTCAACACCTTCATCGCCGAGGTGAAGAACGAGTACAAGCGCACCGAGCCCAAGATGGAAATCATCTGCAAGAGCGTTGACGCTCCCGAGACCATCATCGACACCGACACCGCCCGCCGCGTTGTCAACGCCGTTTACGTGGCTCCTCACGGCATCGACGCCATGAGCATGGAGATTCCCGGACTCGTTGAGACCTCGACCAACCTCGCCAGCGTCAAGATGCGTGAGGGCAACCAGATTGTTGTCGAGATGTTCCACCGCTCATCAGTTGAGAGCGGCAAGTATGACCTGACCCACAGGTGCGAGACCGTCTTCCGCATGGCTGGTGCCGACGAGATTATCAGCGAGGGCGGATACCAGGGCTGGGAGCCCATCAGTGACAGCCACCTCCTCTCGGTTGCCAAAGACTCGTGGGAGAAGCTCTTCGGCGTTCGTCCCGAGGTTCGTGCTATCCACGCCGGTCTGGAGTGCGGTCTGTTCCTCAAGGCCCGTCCCGACATGGAGATGATCTCCTTCGGTCCCACGCTGCGTGACGTGCACTCGCCCGCCGAGCGCTGCCACATCCCCGCCGTGGAGAAGGCTTGGAAGCAAGTGCAGAACATCCTCAAGGTCATTGCCGAGGAGAGCAAGTAATTCATGCGAGCTTTGCTCGCAGTTTAGAGTTTAGTGGTTAAAGTTTAGAGAGGGCATCCGCCATCATTTCGAAACTGAACCCTAAACTCTAAACTCTAACAAAGCTGGCAACCAGTGGAAGAAACAGGAATATGTCCTCGAGACGCTCGACAGCTATCCCAAGAAGGTGAAATTCGACTTCTTTGGCGATCGTGCTGATCAATACCCCCTTGAGGTGGGTGACGTCATCACGCTGAGCTACGACATCGAGAGCCGCGAGTTCAATGGCCGCTGGTACACCGACATCCGCGGTTTCAAGGCCATGAAGGAAGAGCCCAACATGGCTGGTGCTATGCCTCCCGCCTATCCTCCCGTAGCAGGAGCACCCGCTCCCGCACCTGCCGACGGTGGCATGCCCGCACCTCCTCCCGTCGACCAGCCCCCTTTTGACCAGGGCGGCGCAGGCGACGACCTGCCCTTCTAAGAAACGACAAACGACTAATATCAAAGAAAACCGCCGGAGTACTCACACTCCAGCGGTTTCTTTTCTATTGTAGCATAAACTTCCACAAAAGAGCGCACACACCAAAACCAAAAAAAGTTGTTGCAGTCGTTCGAAAAAATTCAGAACGCGGATGCCCAAACAAAAAAGTTGTTTATGTTGTTTAACCCAATGTCTGTTGTTAAGGTTGTTTGAAAAAACTTAGCGACTTCGCGTCTTAGCGTGAGGCCAAAGAGCGCGGATGCTCTCTAAACCCTAAACTCTAAACTCTAAACTGCGAGCAACGCGAGCATTACACTCTAAACTGCGAGCAACGCGAGCATTACACTCTAAACTGCGAGCAACGCGAGCACTGGGCTCTAAACTGCGAGCAACGCGAGCATCACAGTGCTCCCACGATCAGGCATTGGCCGTCATGGTACTGGACATCGACCACGCCCATGCTGTGGAGGGCCACAACAATCTTAGTGGCGGTTTCCTCGCTGATGTGAGCCAGTTTCATATAGCCGTCGAGCGTGATGCCGCCGTGGTTACGCAGATAGTCGAGCAGCATTTGTTCCCGCTCGCTATAGGTAATGGTCTCGGCAGTGCGGGTTTCTTCGATGGCCGTCTCGGCGCTCATGATTCGCTCGTGCAGGCGGCTGGCCAACACGTTCTCGTCAGCCACACGGTAATAGACGTGCCAGTTGCCGTTGTCGTCAGGGGCTTCGACAGGTTTTTCATCGGCCTCGGCGATATCGGCCTTGACCACCGACTTGCCGTTGATGCTAAAGACCTTGAAGGTCACGTGTTGCTCAGGGCGGCAGTACATCTGTGCTGCGGTCTCAATCATGTAGATTTCTTCCTCGCTGCGCACTCCGGCGATGTTGCCGTTATCTTTCACACCGATGAGCAGGTGGCCCCCGCTGTTGTTGGCAAAGGCGGCTATCGAGCGGGCAATCTTACGGGCATCGGTAATCTGGTATTTGAAATCCTGATGCTCGTGCTCGCCCTCAAGGATAAGGTCTTGTATGTAATGGCTCTTCTTGGTTTTCATTTTCTTAATAAACTACGAATTACGCGAATTCTACAAATTTGGCATCCGCACTCTCATGGTGGCATATTTCCCTGATTGACTCTTTTCTTAATAAACCACGAATTACGCGAATTCACTGATTAACAATTAGTTCAATTCGCGTAATTCGCAGTTTAAAGTCAACGGGGGGCGTCCACACCGGGTTCCTGCGGGATGGGGGTGCCGTCAAGCACGGCGCGCAGGTAGGGTTCCAGCTTTTGGGCATACCACCAGAAGCCGATATCGGTCAGGTGGATGCCATCGACTGTGCCCTCGTTATTGGGCCCGTAGAGGTCCTTGCAGGTGATGTAATACAGGTTATTGGGGTTATCCTGTTTCAGCTTCAGATAATTCTTGTGGTATTCGTTGTTCTTGGCAGGCAGGTATTCGCTGTAGAAAGCGCTGTACTTGGCGTAGCTGTACATCTGTCCCTCGACCATGAAGATGGGCACTTCGGGACGCAACGTGCGCAGCAGGTTCACAAAGCCGTAGGTCACTGTGTCGCACATGTCCTTAGTACAGTTGGGTATGGGGTCGAGAATATAGGCCGCAACATCGGGAATCGTGGCCATGGCCTGTGCCATGCAGGAGTCCATCTTGCCCTCGCCGCTAAAGCCCAGATTCACACATTCCACATCCAGGTCACGCTGGATGATGCTGGTGGCCACCATGCCGGGACGGCAGGCGCAACCACCCTGCATGATGCTCGTGCCGTAAAAGATAAACTTCTTGCCCTGCTTGGGAGAATCGAGCATGGGTTGCATGATCACGGCGCTGCTGTCAACGCCAATCTCAATCCAGCGCACACCGTCATATAGCGGCAGATAAATCATGTACTCATGCATCTTGCCGTCGAGCCGGTCCACATACACCTTGCTCTGAATGGAGTCCTGACGAGGGCGGATGTCGTTATCGATGCGCACGGGGCGGTTACAGTTCACAAACTGCCAGCACTCGGTATCCTCGTCCCAGATGTAGAGGTCGGTGCCCTTGATGCCCGTGTCGGCCATGTGCATCATGTGCATGTTGGTCAACAGGTTATAGCGCACGGCGATAGCCGTGGAGTTGGTGGCGAAACGGAAGCCCTTGCCGCTGGTGCAGTAGGCCCTGTCCCACAAGGTGGGGCGCACATTGCCGTAAAATTCCAAGGGAATGCGCGACTTCAATGTCCGGTCAAAGGCCCAGTTGATCAGGCGATAATGCATCGCATCCACATAGCGCAGGGTGTCCTTGTCAGTAAAATCCTGGGCCGACATCACACTGGGCAGCATGGCAGCGCACACTACCATAAGCCCGAACAGTCTCATCGTCAATTTCCTAAACATACAACTCAAAATTTGGTGATTACAACACATTAAACAGCTTGAGAGCCTCCATGCGGCCGTTGTTCAGCAACGTGGGATAATGGGCGTCGCTGTTGACAACGACTGGGGCGTTGAAACGCTTGAGCATCCCAAAGTACTTCAGATTGGGATAGAAGCGGTTGCGCTGCAGCCAAGCTTTGGTGTTGATTTCAATGATATAATGGTGGTCCATGATGTTTTCAAACAGGTCGATGACCAGCTTGTCATACCACGGTTCCTCGTCGATGCCCTCATAGTACTGGCTCGCATTAAAACCGATCTTGTCCATGTGCCCGACGATATCAAAACCGCCCTCCTCGACCATGGCCATCATCTGTGAAAAGAAGGTCTTGACCACATACTCAATGTCGCAGTCAAAATATTTACCCATGCGCTCCTTGAAACCCGGGAATTTCCCGTCGATATCCACCATCTCGTTAGGGTCATTGATGGCGGGGATAAAGTGAACCGACCCGATACGGTAATCGAGCGGCAACTGCTGGAAATAATCGCTGGCAGGGCCGTCACCCACACTCACATAGTCAATCTCCATCGAGGTGTACAGGTTGATGCGGTCGCCATAGGCTCGGCGCAGGCGTTCCATCTCGACAAAATATTCTTTTACCTGCTCACGGGTCATGTTCACGGGACTCTCTACCGAAATGGGCGAGTGAGGCGTGAAACCCAGATGAGTGAATCCCAAGGCAATGGCCTCGACCACGAAATCCTCCATCGAAGCATGTCCATCACAGTACTGTGTATGGGTGTGCAGGTTATATAAGTCGGTATTTTGGGTAATTCTTCGAGTGTCAAACATGATTAAAACATTTTAGTGATTTGGTCCATAGGGATGACGGTGATAATGGTCTTCCCGTCCGGTGTGTAATTGGGCTCGGGCAGACGTAGCAGGTCGGCAACCAGCACGTCCATCTCCTCTTGCTGGAGCGTCCGTCCCGCGGGAATCGCCGCCGAACGGGCCACGGTCAGGGCCAAGTGTTCCTGGAGGCGCTTTTTCAAGGGCATACCGCCATTGTCCACCGAATCGATAATCTGTTGCACCATCGCTGCCGGGTCCACTCCATCGATGCCAGCGGGAATGGCATTGATGGCCCAGTCGTTTCCGCCCAGATTGGCCAGCTGGAAACCCATCTGTTCCAACTCGGGCAGGAGTTCCTGCAAGGCTACGCCCTGGGCTGGGCTCAGGTGAAGTACCTCGGGAAAAAGTATCGCTTGAGACGACAGATTGCCTGCGTGGATTTGCCCGATGTAACGGTCAAACAGGATACGCACGTGAGCCCGGTGCTGGTCGATGACCATCAGACCCGACTTGGCGGGCGACAGGATATAGCGTCCCTTGAGCTGAAGATACACCGATTGCAAGTCACCCATCGGCAACACCGGCTGTTCGCCGGCTCCGTCTGCGGGTGTACTGATGTCGGTGGGCTGTTCCGTTTCCTGTTGGCCCAGGCCCTCGCGTTTTTTCTTCTCAAAATTGGCAAACAGCTCGTCCCAGTTGCTCATCGTCTGGCGGGCTGGAGCATGGTCACGGCCATGGCCACCACTCGAAACTTGACTCTGAGTTTTAAAGGGATTATAAGACGAATCGACACTGATCTCGGGGTGATGCACCTCCACATGGTCGTTATAGGCGGGGATCGCAGGAGCGTCCTGGGTATCAAAGTCGATGGCGGGCACCTCACTGAAGCGTCCCAGAGTTTCCTTGACACCGGCCGCGAGGATCTGCCAGATGGGCATCTCGTCCTCAAACTTGATCTCGGTCTTGGTGGGATGGATGTTCACGTCGATGGCTTGCGGCTCGACAGTGAAGCGCAGGAAGTAGTTGGGTTGTTCGCCTTCGGGTATCAGCTGTTCGTAGGCCGACATCACGGCCTTGTGGAAATAGGGGTGACGCATATAGCGCTCGTTGACAAACATGAACTGCAACGCGTTGCGCTTGCGGGCGTTTTCGGGTTTGCCGATGTAGCCCTGCACCTTCACCAGCGACGTGTCGATGCTCACCGGCAACAGCTGCTGGTCGATGTTGTTGCCCATGAGCGCCGCAATGCGTTGACGAAAGGTTCCCTTCATCAGCTTGTACATCACATTGCCGTTGTGCATGAGCGTGAATTCCACCTCGTTGTTGACGAGGGCCAGCTTTTCAAACTCCTTGACGATATTGCTCAGCTCCACCTGGTTGCTCTTGAGGAACTTGCGGCGGGCAGGCACATTGAAAAAGAGATTCTTGATCATGAAATTGCTGCCCACAGGGCACATGTCGGGTTCCTGGCTCTCGCACTGTGAGGCATTGATGACCAGCCGCGTGCCCAGTTGTGCGTCGCTGCGACGCGTGCGCAACTCCACTTGTGAAATGGCGGCTATCGATGCCAACGCCTCGCCGCGGAAGCCCATCGTGTGCAACGTGAACAGGTCATCGGCACTGCGGATCTTGCTTGTGCTATGGCGCTCAAAGGCCAGACGCGCGTCGGTCTCGCTCATCCCCACCCCATCGTCGATGATCTGGATGAGCGTGCGTCCCGCATCTTTGAGGATGATCTGGATGTGGGTCGCCTGAGCGTCGATGGCGTTTTCCACCAATTCCTTGATGACACTGGCAGGACGCTGGATGACTTCGCCGGCGGCAATCTGGTTTGCGACCGAATCGGGCAAAAGTTTAATCACATCACTCATGGCAAGTCAATGCTTTGAAGTTTTGTCACATCGAGCGGTGGCTGTACGATAGGCTCAGGGGCCGTGGCATTGCTGCCAGTGCGCCTGCGGGTGCCGCCCTCGATACTGCGCATGAGCTGCTTGAGCTCGTCGCTCACGTCATAGATATCCTGGGGATCCTTGGGTCTGAGTTCGTCATACCACTTGAACTGCGGCAGATACATGTCCGACCGCTTGGCCAGGTACAGGGGTGTCACCGTACCCGACACCTCGGGCCACATGGTAATGCGGTCCACCTCTTGTTTGGGCTTGAGGTTCAAGCGCATATAGCTGGACTCGGCACTGACCATCTTGTTGTAGGTCGAGTCCTTTTCCTGGGGGAACATGATGACCTGCACGTTGCCGTCAACGTCCAGGCGCCGGAGCTCTTTTTCCTCGAACCAGGCCTTCATCTTCTTGCCGCTCAGTTGGTCGTAGTAGATTTCGCCCAGGTGTTCGGCCATGAAGCCGCCTGTGGGCAACGTGGCCCAGTCGGCTGCGCTGTCGTTGAGGTGGACGTTGATCTCGTCGCCAAAAATCTGCCGTTCCAGGTTCCACACCACGGCATGGCGGTACATGTTGATGATGGTGTCGGCCTCGCTCAACTGCAGCGAGTCACAGATGCCCTGCACATCGTTGCGGAAGAACCTCACCTGATTGAAGGCACGCAGCACTCGCACCGAGTCGTTCACCGAATCGTTGACCACATGATTGATGAGCGTGCACAGGGTGTCGGCGTGCAGATAGATGGTGTCCTTCTGCGAGAACTCGCGGGCCCTGGCCCGACGGGTCACATAGCTGTAATGGGCATTATCGTCATGGTAACCGTAATCGCCATCCAGTATCACCTTGTTGCTGGGATCGGTGATGATGACATTGCCACGGGCCTCGCCATAGTTGCGCTTGCGGTTATAGTACACCGTGTCGCCCAGCAGCGTCTTGCCGTCCTTGGCGGTAATGAGCGAGCGCTCATACAGGGTGGCGTCGTCGGCGCTGGTATTGTACCAGCCGTTGGTCGTATTGATGGTGTTGCTGTCGCTCACGATGAGGGTCTGGCTGGTGATGTGGGCGATGTGACTCTGCGTGTTATAGTCCAGCAGGTCGGTAAACATCTCGTAGCGGTCGTTGACCAGATGGACATCGCGCGAGAATTCGGCCTGTTTGGTATCCAGCTCATAGCGTCCGTATTTCGAGCGCAGCTCGGTGTTGTTGCGGTTATCCACAATGGTGCCGCCGTCAAAGTAGTAGCCCACGTTGGAGTTGATCTCGTAGTCCAACGCGTCGGTCAGCAGCGTGGTGCTGCGGTTCTCCAGGCGCACGTTGTTGCGCAGCTCGGCAACGCCCTGGTCGCCATAGTAGTGCAGCACGTCGCTATAGACCCACAGTGTGTCGCCCTGTGTCATGCGCACGTTGCCAAAGGCGTCCAGCGAACTCGTCTCAGGATAGAAATAGGCGCTGTCACAAAACATGTACATGTCGCCGCGGCGAAAACGCACATTGCCTTTCAGCACCTGGTAATCACGGCTGATGAGTTCGTTGGCCTTGAGCAGGTCGGCATTCTCGAGGAACACCTTGTTCGTCTGATTGCGGTTAGCCTTGGGAATCTGGGGCGTGATGCGCGACACCTTCGGGCCCTTAGCCCCCTTACGGGCCGCCTGAACGGGCTGAGGGTTAGTGGGAGCGGGACGTTTTACGGTCTGAATCGTGCGGGGCTTGACCGTGCGCACGGGCGTCTGTGCCCACACCACTGGCGACATGAGCAACGCCATCACGCAGCACGCCACAAGAACGTGTTGCCACCGTGAGCCACCGACTTGCTGTTTATCAACCAAGCCCATTCTTTTACCTAAAGCCTAAAACCTAAAACCTAAAACCTACTTCCCCTTCTTCAGCCAGTCGTACTTGAAATCACAATCGCGCCAGCCCTCCTCGATATAGACATAGACGCTCTTTTGCTTCTTCTCCACCCATTCACGGATGATTTTCTCGCGCTCTTTGGCCTCGCACATGTCCTTGATGATCATGTAGTCCTCGGCCAGGTCGGCCTTGTGGCCGTCGATGCGCTTCACCAGCTTGACAATAGCCACCTGCTCGCGGCGCGTTTTGGGGTTGAGCATCACAAAGGGCTCACTCACTTCACCGGGCTGCATGTTATTGATCTTCTTGCCCACCTCGGCAGGCAGGTCAGCCATCTCAAAGCGGCTGCTATGGTCATTCTCGTTGAGCATGTTGCCTTTATTGTTGCGCGAGTCCTTGTCTTGAGAGATGAACAGGGCCATATCCTCAAAGGTCTTCTTGCCCGACAGGATGTCGCTTCGCACCGAGTCCAGACGGTTCAGCGCGTCGGTCAGGTCCTTGTCGCTCACCTTGGGACGCAACAGGATGTGGCGCGTGTTCACACGGTCGCCGCGCTTCTCGATGAGCTGGATGATGTGGAAGCCGTCATCGGTCTCGACAACGTTGCTCACGCGCTTGCTGTCGTTCAGGTTGAAGGCCGCCGTGGCATACTCGGGCAGCAGCACCGAACGGCTCTGGAAGCCTGTCTCACCGCCATACACGGCAGTGGACTGGTCCTCGCTATACAGGATCGCCAGAGTCGAGAACTCGCGCTCTCCGCTGGTCACCTGCTGGGCATAGTCGCGCAGACGCGACTTCACCTCGTCGATCTCCTGCTGCGGAATCAACGGGTTGATGGTGATAATCTGCACTTCGACCTGCATGGGGATATAGGGCAGTGAATCCTTGGGCAGTGCCCGATAGTAGCGCTGCACGTCGGCCGGTGTGGCCTTGACATTTTTGGTCAGCTCATTCTGCACCTGCTGGATGCAGTACTGGTCGCTATAAGCCTCATTGAGCTTCTCGCGAAGGCGCGGCAGCGGCATGCGGAAATACTCCTCCACTTTCTCCTTCGAGCCCAGGTTGGCGATGAAGAAGTTGATGCGGTTCTCCACCTCGGCGCTGATGGTCGAAGCAGCCACTTCAACGGTGTCGATGCGCGCCTGGTCCAGGAACAGCTTGTCCAACGCCATCTGCTCAGGAATCACACAATAAGGGTTGCCCTCGATGGGCACACGCTCATAAAGCGCCTGCTGATATTGTTCCTCTATATCGCTCTTGAAAATGGGCTCGCTACCGATAACCCATGCAACCTCCTCGGCCACATTGTTTTGCGCCATGGCTGCCAGCGCCACGAACGCCAGTGCCAAGGCATTAAATAATCTCAGTTTCACGTTTATCGTCATTTAATTTTATTTCAAACTGCGAAATTACTCAAATTCCCCCGCAGCACAAAACGATTTCCCAAAATGTTTGTTAAATGCCAGCCCAAAGCCCCCACCCACCCCAAATCAATTCTTCATCATGATCATTCGCGCGCACGGCCACACGCATAGCCGCTTTCTCATCCTCACGCTAAGTCGCCAAGCCGTTTTTTGTCGGCAATCTTTATCTGTCGGCGAACCTTTAACTGTCGGCGAACTTTTAGCTTCGACGAAGTCAATTTAACGAATCTAACGAAGGCATCCGTTTCCTCGGGCCTCACGCTAGGTCGCAAAGACGCTAAATGGTGCTCAAAAGAGTCAGGGGGGATCATAAAAAAATGTTAATTTATTTTATAATTTGCTGGTTTACAGTGTGTTGGGCTTCTGATGTGATTTTGTGGTCTCATGGCTGTATTCTATAAGTTACTTCTAAACTGCGGGCGCACAGCCTCTCGCTAAGTCGCTAATCCATTTCAATCGGCGAACTTTTAAGTGTCTTCGAATTTAACGAATTTAACGAAGGCTTCCGCGCTCTTGAGCCTCACGCTAAGATGTTTTTGTCGGCGAACCTTTAACTGTCGGCTAATTAAACGAATTTAACGAAGGCATCCGCGCTCAATAGAACGCAGATGCCACTCTAAACTATAACTCCTAGACTCAAAACTGCGAGCGAAGCGAGCACTAAAGCGGATGCCCCTTCTCTATGCCCTAAGCTCTAAACTGCAGGCCTATAGCCTGCATAATAGGCCCTAAGCTCTAAACTGCAGGCCCATGGCCTGCATGATAAGCCTGCCCCCTATGCATGCGGCGAGTGGTCAGACTGTCTTTCGTCGTCCTTATTATTTGCTGCGGTAGCCGGCAGGAAGGGATGACGCCTGGAGCACCAGTCTAAG
>CACYAW010000087.1 GCA_902772455.1 uncultured Bacteroidales bacterium | reverse complement strand
GTTAAGCCTGTCGCTAGCGTTCATCCTGAGCCAGGATCAAACTCTTCGTTGTTGTATTATCGTTTCTTCTTTTTCAAGAATTTAAAATGAAAACGCAACACTCGACCGAATTTCCAGTTTTGAACCCCTGGCCTCTGATCAGGTTGAATCTCGTATCTTACTGCCTGTGTACATCGTCTTTAACGACTCGGAATCGACGGGAACAACTGTTACATTGTCCCTTGTTCTCTTGTACTACTTATTGCTGCAAACATGTCAAAGAGCTATCGTTTAGCGCCACACCAGTGGCGAAAAGCGGTGCAAAGGTACTGCCATTTTTGAAACTGACAAATTTTTTTGGAACTTTTTTTCATCGATTTTTTCGACATTTTTGCAGAAAAATAGCCTAATAAATTGATTAACAATCTATTAGGCCAAATAAAAAATTTTTTAATTTTACCGAAATCAGTAGTGCCTAAAATTAGGGCATCATTCTGAAGACGCGCACACCAATGTTTGTCTTGGATTTTTCGAGGTATTTAAACAGCGGTTTGCTCTCGAGCATGACCTTGCCTCCCGACATGGAAGCGTCCAGCAGATAGGGGTCGCCCTTCTCATCAACGATGATGATGCCGTTGTGGGAAACGTCCAGGCCTTCGGTCTTGGTGACCAACGAGACAAAGTCGCCCGACCGCAAGGCCGCTTTCACAGCCTTGTCATTCAACCACGAGCGCTTGAGATAAGGGAAACGGTGGTTGCGCAGTTCAAAGCGCCTTATTTTCTCCACCATCACGCTATCGTTCTTGAGCTGGCGGTAACTGCCGGTGTGATGCGTCATGTAGTCTATATTCTTAATCATGTAATCGACATGCGGCAGGTCAGGGGTGATTTCCACGAGATTGCCGCGTACATGGTTGTCGATAATCCACTCGCTGATGTAATGAATCCTGCTGGAATAGTCGCCCATTTCTCCCCCACGATAACGGACATTCTCGATATTGGCCGCAAAGTCACGCCATGAGTAGCGCCCGTTGAGGGTGGCACGTGTGAGCGCATAGAGCGTCTCGATAAAGGTGAGGCAATCCAGTTCATGGATATTTATGGTGAGCACTTCTTTGTCGGCTTCCAGCGTATGGGCGACATAGGGAGTACCCAACAACTGGCGCGCATAGAACTCGATAAGGGCATTGGCCTCGTTGATACCGCTCTTGCGGCCCTGCATCAGGAGTTTGTTGATCACAATAGTGTCGCTGTCGCAGTGGAAGCGCATCTGAGTCACAGTAGCGGCCTGCGCCACCTGTTGAGTGCTCTGCTTGGGAGCACAAGCCCCCAAGAGGATAAGCATCAAGAAAAATATTTTTTTCATCATGACAAGTTTGTGTTGATTCAAAGCACAAAATTACAAAAAATCCCAATCAAGCGATCAAAGAAAGCGTATTTTGAACCGTCATCTTTCAATACTGTTTGCCAGACAAACGCCACTAGTGCCCAATTGGCTCCGGTCAGGCCAATTCAACAACCAAATTTAAACAGACACCATTTTTTAATATATAATGTGAAACGCGCACTTAAGGACAAAAAATCCCGTCTTTGCCAAAAACAGCACACAGGGAACACCACAGCCGATCAGCCACCGCATAACGATAAGCGGGCATGCCCAAATCGTGACACGCCCGCTTCATGCTATGGTTCAATAGCCTTATTCCTTAGGGGACAGCAACAGGTCAACCAATGCGGTGACGTCAGCGATATTGATATCACCACTCTTGAAAACGTCGGCATTATCGGCATTGAACGGCAATGTTTCATTCCCGAGCAAGTAGTCGATCAGGCGGGTCACATCCGCAATGTTGACTTCGCCGTCCTCGTTCACGTCCCCGATCAGACTAGGAGACATCACCTCGGTAGCGCTGATGACGTACAGCTCCCACTTGTCGCTAACAGGCGAATGACCCGAATCATCAGGCATCACGCCATTAAGATTCTGACCGTCATAGAGAGCTCTAACGATACCTGTCATCTCATATCCGTAATTCTCACGGATCGCAGTTTCTGGATCATAGGATGACATATCCTGCCAGTATCCCTGCTTGACGGTTGCCAGGAAAGCGCCGGGCAAGTTCTCGGCATTGACATCGTCACCACTCCTCGGCATCACCATCACAAAGGTGGTGTCGTTGAGCTGTTCACGGCAGAATGCCCACTTGACATCGACATACTCCTGCGGTTTGGGCTCGACCATGAAGTAGTCGGCCTGCTCGACGAAGTGAGCGGGCATGAAGGTATTGGGCACATAGGGTACCGCCGTTGTCACAATAGGATTGACGCGCAATTCAATGGTAGGATTGTCGCGGTCTGTGAGGACGCCCATCACGGTCTGTCCCAGCAACATTCCACCTTGGATGTCCTGTGCCGCATTACCGTCAACAGCAGTCTTGAGGATGAGTTGAGCCCAGTTGCTCTGGTCATAATCCACATCGACGGTTGAATCGGGAACCGGCAGCGATTGGGTGTTGCAGCTGGGGCTAACGGCATCGCCGTTATCGTCTTTAGCCCACAGCCACTCGTTTTGGTCATTCAGCCAAACGCCCGTCAAGTCGTTGGCAACAACATACTCCTTGCCCACTTCACCCTTGCTGACGATGTCGGAAAGGGCCATCACATGGTTGTTGACAACGCCCACCAGTCCGGTAGCGTTATAGTATCCGCCGTTGACGAAGGCGAAGTCAGTCGTTTGAGTCGTCTGGTTACCATTGTCGCTGAAGATCAGGTTAGAAGGCTCTGCCGTGAGGTCACCCTTGTAAACCCATCTGTAAACGAGGTTCCCGTTAGGAGCCACGCCCACGGGAGCGCCAAGCGCCTCTCCGGGCCAGCTGCTGCCGGAGTAGATCGACGTCTGGTTGGTCACCCAGGCACAGGGCTCGGCATAGTGGGCATCGTTCTCGAAATAGCAATAGAACACATCATCGCCCATACCGGTGGCACACGAAGGCAAAACCGTTGATTCCCCGACCTGGACAGGGTTATAACCCGCATAGCCGTCATAGGTGAAGTAATGGTCACCGGGAGTGAGTCCCCGGATATCGCCGGTCTGGGCGCCATATCCGTTATTGAAGATGACGTTGAGCGAAGTGGCCTCCTGTGAGTAATGGTACCAGCCCTGCTCATCCTTCTGGGTCAACAGCGTGCCGGGCCATGCCACAGGTGCGATATTCTGGCCGTCGATCTCCTCCCAGGCATAGACATAAAGATTATTGTCTGCCGAAACATAGACGTCAACCCTGTTGCTGCCATTGACATAGTAGGTGCGGGCCACCTGATTGATGACGGCGCCGTTATGGAGCACACCGGCCCTGAGCACGTGGTTGCCGTCGGTGTCGAACGTCACATTCCCCTCATAGGTGATTTGTGTGCCATTAGTGGCCGAAGGCTCACTGCCGTCGGTGGTATAGACAATCACCGCATTGCTGTTGCTGGCCGTGAGACGGGGCGAGATGGAGTGTTCATATTCGCCACTGGCCAGATCGATGGAAACGATGGGATTGTGCAGGGCGCGGGTATAGGTCGCCGTCACGTCATGAGCCACACCGTCAGTGATACTGAAGAACACGTCACTGGTGACGCCCATGATGTCGGCAGTCTTTGACGCATCGTTGCCATAGCTCAATACAAGATTGATTCGGCTGGCATTCACCATGGCATGGAGCCAGGTCACGCCGCCAATCACCACGCGGTTATCGTAGCTATATTGCCAGCCGGGGAAACTGCCGGTCAGACTGTTGTCGTTATCATCGAAGGCATAGATCCAGGGCAGGGCGCCTCCGTCATACTTGACAGAGACCAGGATGTGGTCACTGCTGGCGCTGCCGTCCATCACATACTCACGTGTCACGATGCTGTTGTCGCGCACCTCGCCGTTAGCCAACACGCCCACTTTGAGCGTCGTCGTGCGGTCAAAGGTCAGGTCGATGCCCGCAGTATCGGTAATCTGCTTGCTGTAGGCATTGGGCTGGCGGCCATCGGTCGTATAGACCAGCACAGTGCCTTCGCTCGAGGGCTTCACATTCACTGTCACGGGCGCAGTGTAGTTGCCGGTGCTAAGGCTGATGACGGGATAGCCATAGACCAGATTCTGCTTGACATTACTGTCCACCAAACCTGCCAGTGACGATGTGATGCACAGGCGGCACGTGCCCTGCGTGTTGCACCACACCTCGGCAAAGCCCTCGGGAGCACCCATGCCAACGGCTTCACTGCCCAGCTGCAGGTACAATTCGCCGTTTTCTCCGGTCACGCGCCACGAGATGCCGTAATTACCCGTCAAGACGGGGTCCCAGGCGGTACTCTGGTTGGTGATGCCGGCAGTGCGGCGGGCCTTGACAAAGCGTGCAATCAGGTCATGCCACACGGGGTGCATGAAGTGAGGATAGAACAGGCACGGCGTGCCCGGCATAGCCAGGATGAAGCAGTTGGCCTCGACAATCTGGTTGTTGACGCGATGCATATAATTGCTGTTGCTGGCATCGGTCGGCAGGTCCTTGAACGTGTCGTGGTTGTCGATGAAGGTGACGGCATAACGCTTGAAACGGTAGTCCCAGATGAGGCCGTCGTTCTTGAGCAAGCGGAAACTTTGCCCGCTCAGGTCATTGAACGCCTGCCTGATCTGCTCCTGCAAGGGGAAGTCGAACGCGGCACTCTGGAAGCCGCCCTCGTCATAGACGCCCTTGATCCACTCCTTGATGTCGCCCGAGGTGCCCCAAAACTCGCCCACCGAGAAAGTGGGCCGTACCATGGCGTTGTAGTAAGCGAAATGCTTGGGCTCGAAGCCACGGGCGTAGTCATAGCGGAAGCCGATGTAGCCCAGCTCATCCTTGAGGTAGCGCAGATAGGTGAGTTCCTTTTGCTGCGTGGCGGGGCTGTGGTGGTCAATGTCACGAGCCCAAGGGCCCTTGCCGGCATCGCCGCCGCAGTCGGTGTTGCCGCTGCCCATGCCACACTCATCATCCCAGCAGATGTCCCGACACCTGCCATCCCAGTCCCAGTCCCACTGGATACTGTAGGTCTTGCCCGTTGTAGGTCCGACAACGTCAACCTCATCCACGAAGTCGTAGGCGTATTTTACATTATCGTCCCATGTGCTCAGGCCACCCTTGTGATTGGCCACCACATCCTCCATGGCACCCGTTCCGGCGGCCTTGTAGGCGCTGATGAGGTTAATCAGCTCGGATTCGGTACCAAAATAGCTTTTAGGATTCCATGTCCTGCCATTGACCTCATAGGTCTGGCCACGGCCGTGGTCCAGATAGAACACGGGCACAAAGCCCATGCAGTCGGGGTTGTTGATCATGTCACCATATCGGGTGCAAACCCACGAGCCGTTGTGGCCGGCACGCCAGGCCTCGCCCTCGGTAGTGAACACCGACTGGTCGGAGCACACGGTGGCACCGCTCTGCGGGAGCCACAGCAAGTCGATGTAGGGGGCAATGTTGTCCTTCTGGTTCAACAGCTCGGTCCAGGTGGTCACGGGGAGGAACCACTCGTCGTTCTCGCCCCAGCCGGCACCGTACATCGTGGCCATCGTCTGGTTAGTATGTCCGCTAGCCGGGCGGAAACTGTCCCAGAAGAAACCCTGCAACACAACACCTCCATAGTTTGACGGCCATCCTTGGGCCATCATGCCTAACGGCGCCATCAGCGCCACTAAAAACAATAGTAAAATCTTTTTCATAAGCCTTGAATTTTAAGTTAATCATCATTCTGTTTGTCAATGGCAAAGATAGAGGAATTATTTGAGTATTTTTCATATTTTCGCATCGATTTTTGAAAATCTATCGACAATAATCAAATTAAACGAATCCTTTGGCGACATGTCTAAAAAAATGTGTAACTTAGCAGGTCGAAAAAGATGAACAGGAAACGTTTTAGCATAGTTGTGGCCGCTGTACTTTTAGCGGCATGCAGCCTGTGGGCCAAGGATGACGAGGTCATTGTCACCCGCCAGTTGACTATGTCTCAACGCAACAGTCTGCCCGAAAAGACCATCACGGTGGAGACAAAACGACTGGCACCCGCCAAGAAAGCCGACGCGGGCCTCATCGACGCCATCACCCAGGTGATGGACACCATCGCCAGCGAGGATTACCAGAACCGCACTTTCGTGCTGCTGTTGGAGCCCAAGAGCGACGGCACGATAGCCATTGCCGCACGCAACGACGACATCGTGACGCGCGGCAGCAAGGATGCAGCCATCTACTACGGCGAGCTGGAGCACAACCGCTACCACTTCGTCGTGCTCACGGGCAAGGACAACATGGCGCTGCTGGAGCAGACGTTCAAGCGGCAGGGCAAGGTGAAATTTGTGCAGGAGTTCGAATTTGTAGACTTCCCCACCCCGCGCTATCCCACCAACGTCGTGGGCGAGTGGTCGCCCGCCACAGGTTTCAAGTGGATGACGGTCATCATCAACGAGGATCCCAACGCCGACCGGGAACCCATTGAGCGCCCCGCCCGACTGCAAATCGAAGATTAAGTACAAACACGATAATAACGATGAACGAAGACCTTAAAAACAACAAGAATTATGTGATTGCCATCGGACGCCAGTTTGGCAGCGGTGGCCGTGAAGTAGGCCAGCGCGTGGCCCAACTGCTCGACATCGACTACTTTGACAAGCAGCTGCTGCTCGAGGCCTCCAAGGCCAGCGGCATCAATGCCGAGATGTTTGAGGCAGCCGACGAGCGCACGCCCAAGTTTTTCCCCAGCCTGTGGCCGTTGAACCTGGCCATGGCAGGCTCGACATTCATGGGCGATATACCCATGAGCGACGACAGCATCTATAAGGCCCAGTGCCAGGTGATGAAGGACCTGGTGGACCGCAAGTCGTGCGTGATCGTGGGCCGCACGGCCGACTATGTGCTGCGCGACCACTGCCCCGTCATCAGCGTGTTCCTGCACGCCCCCATCGATGACCGCGTCAGGCGCATCATGGAGCGCGGCGACTGTGAAACCCGTGAGGCAGCCGAGAAACGCGCCGACAAGGCCAACAAACTGCGCGCCGAGTACTACAACTTCTACACCGACAAACTGTGGGGCCACGCCGAGAGTTACGACCTGTGCCTGGACTCCAGCCTGCTGGGCGTCGAGGGCACCGCACAACTCATCGTCGACTACGTCAAGCGCCGCCTGGAATAAAACGACAATGTTCTTTTTATAATAGGAAAACAATAAATACAATAAGTACAAATTTCTGAACACCAGATTTTTGTACTTATTTTTTAATGATGGCTATCTCGTCAGGTGGCAAGTCATGGCGTAGTTGATGCCCTCGGTTTTTTGTGCGGTTCTGCCTCAGTAATTCAAGTAGAGACGCAAAATCTTGCGTCTCTGACCGTGAGGCACCACCAAAATGCCAACCTTGAGACGCAAGATTTTGCGTCTCTACAAACCTGCACATCTGATTATCAACGCTTTATCCTAATCAATACATTAAAAACTTTGCGGCTTTGCGACTTAGCGTGAGGTCTTGCCAGGCGTTTTGCCGAGCAATTTTATTTTTCGACAAATGATTAAAATTTCTTAATTTTCATGAAATATTTATTGTTTTTCGATAAATTGATATATCTTTGCAGCGGAATTATCAACTAAAAGTATTGTAGATTATGAAAAAGACATCCAGTAAAGCATTGAAAATCGTGTGCGTTTTCGCGCTCATCTGCATCGCCCTGTGGGTAGCGTTTTATGCTAATCAGAGCTATTACGTCTTGACGACTGGGAGCGGCCATGGAGTCATCAACTGGGGCTCGCCAAACATGGGTTCCAAATTGACGATGTTTGCCGTTAACCGTCTCTGCATCTTGCTGATGGCAGGACTGATGGGCGCATTTGTGTTCAACATCCTCAAATACCTGAAAGGGGGAACGATATTCAACCGTGCCAATGTGGTGCTGTTGTGGATCATGGCGATAGTATTGCCCATCCATTCGTTCATCAGTGATAACATGGGCTATGCCTGCTCGGCGACGGATCACTATGAATGGGGCCTGACCGACACCCCGTTTGTCTATGCGATAGTGGCAGTACTTGTCGCCATACTTTACAAGTTGGCCTATGACGCCGCCGAGGAACAGAAGTTAACCATTTAACCCCCATTTGCACTGTGATTATCGTGAATCTTGATGTAATGATGGCCCGCCGCAAAATGTCGCTCAACGAGCTTAGCGAACGCGTGGGTATCACCGTGGCCAACCTCTCAATCCTCAAGACCGGCAAAGCCAAGGCCGTGCGTTTCTCGACCCTCGACGCCATCTGCCGCGCCCTGGACTGCACCCCCGGCGACATCCTCGAATTCCGCCCGGACTGAGAGTTGAAATAACCATCACCCTCCACAACCAATCTAAACATACACACACATATCATGAAAAGACTATTTCTATACTTAATGCTTGTGAGCCTGAGTTTGGAGCTTTTCGGGCAGGATGAGCCAGACTCAATCATGGAGGTCACACTCCCTGAACTGGTGTTCACCGAAAGCCTGATCAAGCACAAGCCTAAAAGCGATGTGTTTAAAATTACTGAAAACCATCGCAAGGGCGTCACCAATGTATTCGATATCATGAACTTGCTGCCTGGAGTGACGTTCGACCAGTTGAAATCAAAAATCAGCGTTAAGAACGACGAGCGGGTCCTTGTAATTGTTGACGGGCAGGAGCGTAACTTTGATTATGTCAGGGCAATTGATCCTAAAAGGGTCAAGGAGATAGAAATCATCCATGAATTGCCTGGCAGATACGTTATTGCTGGCTATAAATATGTCATTGACATCAAACTCAAAAATGATTATGTGGGAAACGGCTTGTCCGTTAACAACTTCACGATTGTATCGCCAGGCAACAACGGCGATGACCACATTGTAAATGAGCAACCCAACATCCAGTACTCGCACACCGACAAGAAATGGAACTTTAATGTTGGCTATGTCTACGGCCATATCAGGTGGAACTACCCGATTTCCTACAGTAAGGTCTATCCAGGTCTGTCCGATTTGTCCAGCAAGGAATATACTACGGACAATCCCAATGACCACAATAAGAGTAATGCGCATGCGGCAAACCTCGGTCTGGACTGGAAAGTTGCCGACAACCAGACGCTGTCACTGCGGGGTTCTTTTATACATGACAACAGGCGCCATTCTACCCAATATGACTACACGGGCACTTCCACGGACAATGTGCCAACCAACTTCAGCGAACTGATAGGCAATGATGTGAAAAGCAATGACTTCAAGTTTTCTGTTATCTATAACTGGACCATCTGCCAAAAGTGGAAGCTATATGCTGACTTGAACTACAACCTATTCAAGACAGACAATCGCAATACCTATTCGATGCATGAAACCTTACTCAATGATGTCTATTCCACCCACAAGAAGAATTATTACAAGGGAACCGTTGATGCCGTGTTCAGCCCGAATGACAAGCTTTCTGTGGATTTTGGATATTCGGCC
>CACYAW010000086.1 GCA_902772455.1 uncultured Bacteroidales bacterium | reverse complement strand
TGAGGATCCCACCCGTTCCCGTTCCTGGCACAGAGCCCTAAGCGTCACCACACCGATGGTCAGCGACATGGGACGGCGTAGGTAACCGCCCCCTAAGAGGGAGCCACAGTGAAAACTGCGGCTCCCTCGTTTTTTTTTATCCCCCCGGATTTGCTGGACTAACTGGACGGACTGGATGGGCTGGACGGATGGGCTGAATGGATTAGATAAAAAGTGTGGGTGGACGATGGTGGGGTGGAATAAAATGCTTAATTTTGCAATTATGAAGTGGCTGCAAGTCATATTTTCAAAGCGACGCATTTGGGCTCTACTGGTCTGGTTGGGCTTGTTCCTTCCTGTGTGTGCCCATTCGGTGGACTCACTCTATATTAAATTCCAGAATTGTGATAACCACTCGAAAATCGCGCTTGCCAATGAGATATTCAGAGAACTTAACGAGATTGATCTTCTGGACACGCTGTACGCCTATGACAAGCATTCTAAGCTTGCGGTCGTAGAAACGAATCTTCATTACTGGATGGCAGAGTACTACTTTGACAAGGAGCAGTATGCCCAGTCCCTTGCTGCCATCTCTGTTGCCGACTCCTTATCTCGTCGGTTAAATGACAAACAGCTGCGCAGCGATGTACTCATGACCATGTATAATGCCCATTATCGCCTGGCAAATTACGACAAAGCGTTGAAAAGTTTGCTGGAGGCCTACAAGATAGATCTTGAATTGGGTAATAAGGAATGCATCAGCAGCGACTTGAATTCTCTTGCTGTCATTTACCTGGCTGTGCAGCAGCCCCGTTTGGGCATCAAATACATTGAACAGGCGATAGCCATCGAGCGTAAACTGAAACGTGCCGACCGCTTGGCAATGAGGTTAGGCATAGCCAGTGAGCTCTACTTGATGAACCATGAAACGGACAAGGCGATGGCGGCCATTGACGAGGCCTATAAGATAGACAGCCAGAAGGGCCGTGCCGAAAAAGCCGCTATCAGGCTGTCGCAAAAGGGCGCGATTCTTGAGCAGGAATCAAAACTTGACGAAGCCCTTGCCCTCTTGCACAAGGCCCTGCCGGTGCTTGAAAAAGCCGAGAACACTTATTCATTGTCGGTGTGCTATAACCAGTTGGCTAGCCTCAACGAGAAGTTGGGAAACCGGAGTGCCGCCATTGACTATTACAAAACAGCCTTGGAACTGAGTATCAAATGCGGCTCTCCAAAGACCGAACGCGTGGCTGAAAAGGGTTTATGGAAAACACTGCGTGACGAAAAACCTGCTATCGCTATGATCCATCTGGAACGTTACACCGCGTTGACCGACTCGCTATACAACAGGATGGCATCGGTCAGGGTAGGAATGATGGATTTCACCGAGGGGGCCATCAGTCTCGTGGAAGAGAATGAGGCCAAGCAAAAAACCAACCAGGTGCTGAAGTGGGGCGGTTTTTTGCTTCTAGTGTTGATGGCCTTGCTGTCTGCAGCCATGACCTGGGCATGGCGCAAGAATAAGACCGCGATGAAGATGCAGCGCCAAACCCAGGAACTGAAGTCCCGCTTTTTCACTAATATCACCAATGAGTTGCAAGCCCCTTTGACAGTCATCATGAATGCAGGTAAACAGCTGCTCAAAAACGGAAAGACCAGTGTTGAAGAAGGTCGGCGAATGGGTGATATGATTATCAGACATGGAAACAGGATGCTGGATCTGGTCAATCATTTACAGGAGATGGAAGTCGTGAGGTCGGCTGTCGCCCCACCGTCAATGAGGCATGGCGATATCGTGATGTTTGTGCGCATGCTCGTTGAGAATTTCAACGATGAAGCACAAAGCAAGATGCTGCATCTCGAGTTTATGTCCCCGTTACGTACATTGTCAGTGGAGTTCTCGACTGAGTACTTGAGACAAATCGTTCACACGCTCATCGCATTTGCCATCAGGTTCACTGCGCGTGGCGGATATGTGAATGTTTCGCTTGATCAGCACGAAAAAGGGCAGCTGAAGCTGTGTGTTGCCGATTCGGGCCAGGGCATTCCGCCAGATGATATGAATAGTCTGTTTGAACCGTTATCACAGGGTGGTGAGAATGACGGCGAGGGTGCTGGTGTGAGTGCTGGCTTGGCCTTCGTCAAGCAGATGGTGGAGGCAATGAATGGCACCATCAGCGTCGAGAGCCATCCCGGCCAAGGTACGACAATCACCATCATATTTCCCGCACAAGTAGTGAAAGAATCGGCCGATGGCAACCGTGAGGACCTTGTCCAGTTTGCCGAGAGCCGTTTGCGTCAAGACTCCAAGCAACTGCCTCTTGCCTTTATTGTCGAGAATAATGAGGATGTGGCATTTTTCATCGCCAGTCACCTGCGCGGCCACTATCACTTGAGAATAGCCCGCGATGGACACGAGGCGCTAAAGAATGCTCAGGATCTGGTTCCCGATTTGATCATCACTAACATGGCGATGCCCGTCATGGACGGATGGGAACTGATTAGGCAGGTGCGCTCAACCCCCACCCTGAGCCATATCCCCATCATCGCCATGACATCCAAATTGAGTGAGCAGGAACGGATAGCCTGCTTTGAAGCGGGAGCCGACAATGTCCTTATCAGGCCGATCATTTCAGAAGAATTGAAACTTGTGGCCGATCATCTGGTCAAGCAGCGTTCTCACCTGCGTGATCAACTGGCGCTGAGCAGCAAAGACAGTAACCGCGACGCACAATCTATTGAGATGAGCAAGGATGACCGTGACTTCATCCGCAAGCTGGTGGAGGTGATTCACGCCCAGATGGCCAAGGATGACATTGATATGGAACATATCGCTGCCGCCTTGTCGATTAGCCGAAAGCAGTTGCGCACCCGTGTGATGTCCATTACCGGCTTGACACCTGTGACCTTTGTGCTCCAGGTGCGTTTGAATTATGCCCGCCGCATAATCACCACCGAGGACACGCCGTTGACTGTGATTGCTGGCCGCTGCGGTTTCCCGAACCTGTCTCATTTCTCTAAGGCGTTCAAGCAGCAGTTTGGAGTCAGCCCTCAGCAGTACCGCAAAGGCATGGACGACATTGCCATGGCCCTTCCCAAGTCCAACAGTTAATGCCGCAGGCGTATATTGATTATAGAGTTATGAAACGAATATTATTGATCATCATGTTATTGTGGAATATTTTCGGCAGTCATGCCGCAGCGCCCCAGGATTGGGCCAACAGAGCACGTTACGCTCAAGCCAACTATGAACTTTTACAGTCAAAAGACAGTGTCCGTGCGGTGCTGTTGGGCAATTCTATCACAGAATTCTGGGAAGAATTGAGGCCTGATTTTTTTGTCACAGAACACCTGGTGGGCAGGGGCATCGGCGGTCAGGTATCGAGCCAGATGCTGGCGCGTTTCCGTCAAGATGTCATCAACTTGCGGCCACGCATTGTGGTCATCAACTGCGGCACCAATGATATTGCCGAGAATAACGGCGAATATGATGAAGAAATCACGATGGATAACATCAAATCGATGACCGAACTGGCCCAGGCCCACGGCATCGCCGTCATGCTCTCGTCGGTATTGCCGGCCGACAGTTTCATCTGGAACACACGCGTAAAAGACGCTGTACAAAAGATCCAGCACCTGAATCACCGCATCATTGATTATTGCGAAAGCAACAATATCGCCTACATTGATTACTATTCATTGATGGCGACGCCTGGCGGTGCCATGATTCCGGCTTATACCGAGGATGGTGTGCATCCTAACTCAGCGGGATATGAAGTCATGGAAAGAATCCTGATTGACGCGTTGAAATAATGAAATCACTTAACTACATTTAATAATACACATTTATGAGAAAGATCACTTTATTATTCATGGCACTCGTTGCAATGACAGCAGTAGCGTCAACACCCATCAAGGCTGTTGACCGCAACAATCTGGACCCGTCAACCAGGCCGGGCGAGAACTTCTATCAGTATGCTTGTGGCGGCTGGAAACTCAACAACCCGCTCGACCCGCAGTATGCCCGTTTCGGCACCTTTGACCAGCTGGCCGAGAACAGCCGTAATCAGGTCAAGGACATTATCACCACCCTGGGCACCAACAATCCCCGTGGCAGCATCAAGCAAAAGGTGGGTGACCTCTATGCCCTGGGAATGGACAGCGTGCGCCTCAACAAGGAAGGAATGGCACCGCTCAAGGCCGGTATCGACGAGCTCAAGACCCTCACTCGTGGCCAGTTCATGGCCGCTATAGCCTATCAGCATGCCGGCATTGGCTCGCCGTTTTTCAACTCGGCGGTCATGGCCGACCTCAAGGACTCTAACACCAACATGATGTATCTCATGCAAGGCGGTCTGGGCATGGGCGACAGGGACTATTATCTGGAGAACGACGCCAATACCGTCAAGGTGCGCAATGCCTATGTCAACTACATCCAGCAGCTGTTCCAACTCATCGGCTACAAGAAAGGCAATGCCAAGAAGGCAGCCCAGCGCGTGATGAACATTGAAACGGCACTGGCACGCGTGGCGATGACCCGTGAAGAGACCCGTGACTACAGCAAACTCTATAACGTGATGAGCCTTGACAAGCTCAGGGCCGATTATCCCAACATCAACTGGAGCCAGTATTTCGCAGGTTTGGATATCAGCGAACTCGACAAGGTGTGCGTCTTTCAGCCCAAGTCGTTGGCAAAGGTCAACGAGATGATGAAAACGCTCAAGGATGAGGACGTGAAAGAATACCTTATCTACAAGTATGTGGATGCCGCTTCGCCCTACCTGAGCGATGCGTTTGCCGATGCTAACTTTGACATGTACAGCCGTGCCATGTCGGGCAA
Source organism: uncultured Bacteroidales bacterium (assembly GCA_902772455.1). Classification (GTDB taxonomy): domain Bacteria; phylum Bacteroidota; class Bacteroidia; order Bacteroidales; family Muribaculaceae; genus Sodaliphilus. The sequence continues at coordinate 4,762 of CACYAW010000086.1, read as the reverse complement.
GCAAGTGAAGATGCCGCGCTGGAAACACTCGCTCGACGTTCCCAACACCATGCTGGGCGAGGCCGTGGGCCAGCTCTATGTCGAGAAGTACTTCCCCGCCGACTCCAAGAAGAAGATGCAGCAGCTGGTGGATAACCTCAAGAGGGCCCTGGGCGAGCACATCGCCACCCTGTCATGGATGAGCCCCAAAACCAAGGTGAATGCACTGGTCAAACTCAACAGTTTCACCGTCAAGATCGGTTACCCCGACAAGTGGCGCGACTACAGCAGTCTGGACATTGACCCCAGCAAGAGCTACTGGGAAAACGTGATGAATGCCCGCCGTTTCCAGGCTGAGTATGAATATGGCCAGCTGAACAAGCCCGTTGACAAGGAGCGTTGGTTCATGACCCCGCAGACGGTTAACGCCTACTATGAGCCCTCGAGCAACGAAATCTGCTTCCCCGCCGGCATCTTGCAGGCCCCCTACTTTGATCCCAACGCCGACGAGGCCTGCAACTATGGCGCCATCGGTGTCGTGATTGGCCACGAGATGACCCATGGCTTTGACGACCAGGGCCGCAACTTTGACCACAACGGCAATATGGTGGACTGGTGGACCGCCGAGGACGCCGCCAAGTTCCAGGAACTCGCCAACAAGCTGGGCGCACAGTACAGCGCCGAGATCGTTGCCGATGACGTACATGCCAACGGTACCTTTACCATGGGTGAGAATATCGCCGACCACGGCGGACTGCGCGTCGCTTACAGCGCCTTCAAGAATACCGAGCAGGGTAAGGGTGACAAGAAGATCGACGGCTTCACTCCCGACCAGCGTTTCTTCCTGAGCTATGCCAACGTGTGGGCCGCCAACATCACCAAGGAAGAGATGTTGCGCCGCACCAAGGTTGACCCGCACAGCCTGGGCGTGAACCGCGTGAACGTGGCCATCCGCAATCTGGAGGAGTTCTTCAACGCTTTCGGTATCCAGCCCGGGATGAAGATGTGGCGTGATCCCGCTGATCGCGTGATTATCTGGTAAAATAATCCGCCCAAAGTAAGAAAACAGGACACAGTGACACTGTCAGGCAGAGAAACCCGACAGTGTCACTGTTTTTTCATGCATGGCACAGAATTTGCCTGTTTGCGGGAAAAGAAGTATTTTTGTCATGGAATAAAAAGAGAAACGATATGGCAGAAATGAACAATCCGGGAAGTGGCACCGGCGTGAAGAGCCGTGAACGAATTCTCATCGAGGAGCCCCATCAGTACAAAGTGATATTCCATAACGATGATTTCACGACGATGGAGTTTGTCACCGATGTGTTGCGTCGGGTCTTCAACAAGCCCGCCGATGAGGCCGTTACGCTGATGATGAAAGTGCACCGCGAGGGGCAAGCCGTCGTTGGCGTCTATAGCTATGACGTGGCGATGACCAAGGCATCACAAGCCACCACGATGGCGCGCCAGGAGGGTTTTCCGCTGAACATCACGTGCGAGCCGGAGTAGATAGAGCCGGAACAGATTTACCAACCCAAAAAGAAAAACAGAGAACCGTGGATTATACTTCTGATCTTGAAAATATCATCACCTCGGCAATGATTATTGCCGACACGTGTGGCAACAAGCTGGTGACACCCGAGCACCTGCTGCTTTCGGCATTGGGCGACAAGGTGGTGAACAACATCTTGGAATCCAGTGTGCTCGAGTTGCCCCTCGACGAAGTGAAGGAAAAGTTGAGAGATTACATCGACAGGCAGGAGCACTTTGGTGATGACGAAGTCGACCGACAGATGTATGCCTCGCATCAGTACGGGCAACTCATGCAGATCATGCAGCACGATGCCGAGCTGGCAGCCACCGATGTGGTCGATGTGCCTCATCTCTTCCTGGCCATGCTGCAGCTCAAGGAATCGTTTGCGGCCAACTGCCTGAACGCACTCGTCAACGAGGACAAGGACCGTTTCTTGAAGCGGTTGATATATGTTTATACCGAGACGCAACGCGTCATGAGCGATCATACCGATGACGCTGGCAGTGAAATCGATGATGGCGAACTGCTTACACCCGATGAACGCGAGAATCCCCGTGCGGCATCGGGCGGATGGCGCGACTATGTGCTGTGCATCAACGACCACCTGGCCGACCATAATCCATTAATCGGCCGGGAAACCGAACTGGACCGCACCATTCAGGTGCTGTGCCGTAAGGACAAGAACAATCCCCTTCACATCGGCGAACCGGGCGTCGGCAAAACCAGCATCGTCTATGGCCTGGCCCAACGCATTGCTGACGGTAACGTGCCCGAAACGTTAAAAGACGCCAAGATCTATCAGTTGGACATGGGTTCGCTCATTGCCGGAACTCAATACCGCGGTGACTTCGAGAAACGCCTCAAGACGGTGATGAAAGGCATTGCCGCCGAGCAAGGCTCCATCCTCTATATCGACGAGATCCACAATATCGTTGGCGCCGGACAGATAGGGGAGGGCTCGATGGACGCAAGCAACCTGCTCAAGCCCTATCTCGAAGGCGGGCGAGTGCGTTTCATCGGGGCGACGACCTATGAGGAATATAACCGTTACATCATGCGCAACAAGGGGTTGATGCGCCGCTTCCAGCAGGTGCCCATCGACGAACCCAGCATCGACGAGACGCTCAAGATCGTGCACATGCTCAAGGAAGGTTATGAGCAGTTCCATCAAGTGAAGTATGATGACGATGCGCTGGAACTGGCAGTGAAGGGCAGCGCACGCCACATCACCGACCGTTACTTGCCCGACAAGGCCATCGACCTGATGGACGAGGCCGGAGCTTGGGTGCAGATGAACCGCAAGCCCGATGAGGACAGACGGGTGGACAAGGCGCTTATCGCCAGTGTGCTTGCCCGCATTGCCAAGGTCGATGCCTTGACGATGGACGAGAGCGACAACGGCAGGCTCGAAACGCTGGAATCGCGCATCAAGGACAAGATTTACGGCCAGGACGTGGCCGTCAAGCAAGTGGTGGAGGCTGTGCAGATGTCCAAGGCCGGACTTACCGATGAAAACAAGCCGCTGGCTTCGCTGCTGTTTGTGGGACCGACAGGCGTCGGCAAGACTGAGGTGGCCCGCGTGCTCGCCAAAGAGTTGGGCGTGGAACTGGTTCGGTTTGACATGAGCGAGTATGTCGAGAAACACACCGTGGCCAAGCTCATCGGCTCACCGGCCGGCTATGTGGGCTATGACGACGGCGGCCTGTTGACCGATGCCGTGCGCAAGCACCCTGACTGCGTCCTGCTGCTGGACGAGATCGAGAAGGCCCACGACGACATTTTCAATCTGCTGCTTCAGGTCATGGACTACGGCACCTTGAGCGATAACAAGGGACGCAAAGCCGTCTTCCGTAACGTGGTGCTGATTATGACCAGTAATGCCGGCGCGCAATTCGCCCGCCAGGCATCTGTAGGTTTTGCCTCGACTGTGACGGCAGGGCAGGCGATGCTCAAGCAGGTCAAGAAGACCTTCAAGCCCGAGTTCATCAACCGCCTGTCGTCAATCGTGGTGTTCAACGACATGGACCGCACGATGGCCAGCATGATTCTCGATAAGAAACTGCGTGAACTGCAGGAGATGCTAACAGCCAAGCGTGTGACGCTCAAGCTGGGAGCAAAGGCCCGTGAGCAGCTCCTTGCCGAGGGGTATTCACAAGAATACGGGGCCCGCGAGATGGATCGAGTGATTCACAGCAGGTTGAAGACAAAACTGGTGCGTGAAATCCTTTTCGGCACCCTCAAGCAGGGCGGCGATTGTGTGATTGACGATTTAACGGTGCAGGCAGATGGTATTTGAACTGACAGATGACCTGGTGTTCCCTGACCCCCGCATGGGTGAGCCCGACGGCTTGATCGCCATTGGCGGTGACCTGAGCGAGGAACGTCTGCTGCTGGCCTACAGCTACGGCATCTTCCCGTGGTTCTCGTTCCGTGACTGGCCCTATCCTGCATGGTATTGTCCCCTGCAGCGCTTTGTGATTTTCCCTGATGAGATCCATGTTTCCCACTCGATGCGCACCCTGATGAACAAGAAAACCTATCATGTGACCTTCAACGATGACTTTGACGGCGTGATTGCCGGCTGCAGCGAGGCCGATGGCCGCTATGACATGAAAGGGGCTTGGCTGGGCGAGGAGATGATCAAGGCCTATCGGCACCTCAACCGGCAGGGATATGCTGTGAGCGTTGAGGTGTGGAACGAGGAGCAGGAACTGGCAGGCGGCCTCTATGGCGTGGTGATGGGACCATGCTTTATCGGGGAGAGCATGTTCTCACGTGAGCCCAACACGTCGAAGCTGGCACTGATACATCTGGCCAGGTTCATGCAGCGCATTGGCGGAAAGTTCATTGATTGCCAGCTCGAAACGGCCCATCTCAAGTCGATGGGCGGGCGTTTCATTCCTTATACCGAATACCTGGAAATCCTTAATCCTGCTGGTCTTGCTGCTCTGGATAGTCCGAGTCAGGGCGAATCCTGAGCGCCCAGGCCGATAACATCGTGAGCAACCAGGTGATGGGGACGATCATCACAACTGTCATCGATGTGACGCGTGAGGCGAAGAGTGTGGTGCCGACTGAGCTCCTGAGGGCACTTTGACCCACACCGAAAATAGCGCACAGCACTATGAATATGGCTGTGAACAACATCTTCCTCGCATTCTTTCCGTCATCCAATAGTTTCCATTGGCGCCGCCACAGCAGGTAGATGCCCTGGATGAGCAGTGTCGCTGCCAGGATCATGACCACTAT
>CACYAW010000085.1 GCA_902772455.1 uncultured Bacteroidales bacterium | reverse complement strand
GATCCTCGGTAAACTCTGTGTCGGGGATATACACGTTGCCAGCGAACGCGCTACCTGCCATCAGCAGAGCTGCAAGAGTAAATAAAAATTTCTTCATAATGTTGAAATTAAAATTTAAAAAGTTAATAATAAAACTATATAAAAAATCTCGTTGTTATAAAGGGTCTCGCATAATTGGTTATCTCTTATTCTTCATTATCAAATAGTTTCGGATTCAACTTTTCTGTGTTTCTGTTCATCTTTCTCATACCTTTCTTGAGTGCATTTCAACTGGTTAGGGGTTATACCTTTAATATATATTGGGGTGGTCAGCGAAGCCCCAAGGATACCCGCATAGAGATATTTCCTTGGCGAATTCAGCCAAAGCCCGATTACAGGAAATGTATAACTTGTTCATCACAAAGTACTTAATAATCACTAGCCAGTAATACTATCATAATAGTCTGCAGCAAAATTACAACATTTTTTGAAAACAACAAAAGAAATGAGATTTTTTTTCAAAAAAAATGAGGGGGCGTTGGGAGTTAAGAGTTAGAAGTTAGAAGTTAGAAGTTAGAAGTTTGGAGTTAGAAGTTAGGAGTTAAGTCAAGTGGCCTCAGTTTTGTGGGTCTTTAGGTGGGAGGGGTAAGTCGCCCGTCATGCTGGTAATGGGATCGTGTGGGCCATAGCGGCCTGGAGTGTGGGCAAGGGGAGCATGAAAAAGAATTAGGAATGAGGGGACTAGCCACGTCATTCCTAATTCCTAATTCCTAATCCAAACTTCTAACTTCTAACTCCTAACTTCTAACTCTAGAAGGGGCGTCGTCCGCCAGGGCCGCCACCCGGAGGGCCGAAGCGGCCGGGGCCGCCCCAACGGTCGGCGTTGCGGTCCTTGGGCTGCTCGCCCTTCTTGAAGGTGTTGAAGCGGTAGGTGAAGGTCACCATGCCGTAGCGTCCCAGGGAGTTGTAGAAGACGTCCTCGATGTAGTCACCGGTGACGTTGCGGAAGATGTTCTTGCGCTGTCCCAGGATGTCATAGACCGAGAAGGTCACGGCAGCCTGTTTCTCCTTCAGGAACTGATAGGCAATGGAGCCGTTCCAAATCCACTGGTCGCTGTTGTAGCCGGCGCTGTAACCGCTGGTGGTGCTGTAGCGCAGGTCGGTGCTGATGACCAGGCCGAAGGGGGCCGAATAGGTGCCGTCGAAATTGCCGCCCCAGGTATGGATGTTGCGGGTGTTGGACTTGAGCGCCGAGGTGGTGGTGTTCTGGAAGCTGTAGCGGGGACGCAATTCGATGTCAAACACGCTGTTGCGGAAGGCCAGACCCGGCGAATAGTTGATCATCCAAGTGTTGCTGCGGTTCTCGACACCGTCAGTGACGCTCTTGGAAACCCCATAACGGGTGAACATGTGGCTGGTGAAGTACCACACCTTGCTGGCACCGAAGGGGAAACTCAACATGTTCATCGCCATGGCGCTCCACACGCCGCCCACGTTGGTATAGCTGGTGATGCGGCCACCCGTGACTTCGTCGGTGGTGACTGACGACACGATGCTGTTCTGGGCAAAATCGACATTCATCATCGCCATGATGCTGCGTTGGGCACCCTGGGCAAAGTCACCGAAGCGCAAGTTGATATTGTGGTTGAAAGTGGGCTTCAACTCGGGGTTACCGATGACGATGTTCAACGGGTTGCTCTCATCGGCAACAGGCTGCAACTGGGTGATGCTGGGCTGGTTAGCGCGCATACGGTAGAAGAAATTGAGGTTGCGCGTATCGGTGAATTTGTAGCGGAAACGCGCATAGGGAGCCACCGACCAAGCCCAGCGCTCCTTGATGTTGCGTGCGCTGTTGATCAAGTCCTTGCTCTTGGACATGGCGCTGTTGACACTGAGGCCCACATTGAGGTTATAGGCCTTGCGCACCTGACGGAATCCCGCACTGAACTCCTGGTTGAAGAACGTGTTGCGGAAACTGTTGGAAAGGCCCTCGTTCCACTCCTTGTTGGTGATGGTGCCGCCGGGCCACACCCCGGTGCGATCGTTGTCATAGACCATCTTGTCGCTCGTGGTATAACGGTAGTTGCCGCGATAGGAGAACTCCAGGAAGCGCGCATTCTTCACGTCGCCAAGGGGCTCGGTCCACGAGATGCGTCCCGTGAAGTTGTGCGTCTTGCGGCGGTTGTTGGCCGTCTGGTCAATGAGCTGGTTATTGCCGTCCAAGAGATAATAGGTGTTGTCGGTGTAGGTATCACCGTCCTCATGCACATTGCTGTAGCGGTAGTTGAGCATCAAGCTCTGACTGCGGCCCGGGTGGCTGGCTACCTTGTGGTTATAGATCAGGCGGGTCCCCCACTCATAGCTCTTGCCGTCGTTGAAGAAGTTGCTCAAACTGCGGTTCACAGGCGTCAACACGGCATCGCCGGCACGGGTCATCGAGGAGTCGGCACGCGAGCTCTTGTTGAAATTGAACGAGAAGTTGGGCCTGATTTCCAGGGTGTTGTTGCTGTCCACCTCCCACTTGAGACGGAAGTCACCGCGCAGGTTGTGCCCCTTGTCGCGTGCGGCGGTATTGGCATCGTAGTAGCTGACCGAGTCGGTCAACAGATTCTGCCGCGCCGTGCTGGTGCGGGTATCGCGGTCGCTGTGGCTGTACATGACGTCACCGCCCACGCGGAAGTGCTCATCGTCCTTGCTGCCGACGTTGAAGTTGATACCAGCATACTGCGAGGTGGTCACGCCACGGTCACCGCCGAAGCGCTGGAAGCGTCCCGAAGCGCCGTCACCGAAGCCCAGGTTGTTGACGTTGTTGCCGCCTCCCAGGATGGTAAACTGGTTACCGTCGCGGAAGTGGTTGATCATCACATTGCCGGCATAGCGGTCGTCGGTGCCATAACCCGCGTTGACCGTGCCGAACCATCCGTTGTTCATGCCCTTCTTGACGGTGAGGTTGATGACGGTCTCATCCTCGCCGTCGTCCACACCCGTCAGGCGAGCCAGGTCGCTCTTGCGGTCGATAACCTGCAGCTTGTTGATCATCTCGGCGGGAATGTTCTTGCTGGCCACCGTGGGGTCGTCGCTGAAGAATTCCTTGCCGTCGATGAGGATTTTCTTCACCTCCTTGCCATTGGCCGTGATTTTGCCGTCGCTGCCCACCTCGACGCCCGGCAGGCGCTTGAGCAGGTCCTCGACGACGGCATTGGCCTGGGTCTTATAGGTGTCGGCATTGAACTCGATGGTGTCCTCCTTGACCGTGATGGGGCTCTTGAGTCCCACAACCACGGCCTCCTTGAGCATGATGGTGTTAGGGTCCATCTTAACAACACCAATGTTCACGTCGCGGCCGTCCTCGCCGACGGTCACGTGCTTGATGACATCGTTGTAGCCCAGATAGGAGAAGCGCAGCAGGTACTTGCCGGCCTTGACACCCTTGATGTTGAAGACACCGTTCATATCTGTCGTGGTGCCCTTGACCATGGTGCTATCCTTGTTAGCCATAAGCAGTTTGACGGTAGCTTCAATCAGCTCGGTCGTGTCCTGCGAGTCCACCAAAACGCCATTGATGACCGCGGCCCGTGATGCCAACGGCAACAAACAGCACATGGTGATGAAGACAAAGAATACTCTTTTCATGTTAGTCAATATCGAATTTCTATTATAAATGTGTGATTTGATGGTGCAAAGGTAGTGGAAAGTAGTAAACGTGACAAAAAAATTCGATAATCATACCTTTTTTATCGACAAATGGGAGAGGATGCCCTGGACACAAGTCAATTTTCGGGTGCTTTATTTGTACAGGTCAGCAAAAGCGCTTAACTTTGCCCACAAATCATTAAATTCACTTGAAGTAGAAAGAAACTATGAGCAAAGTCATTATTATCGGTTGCGGTGGCGTTGGCACCGTGTGCGCCCACAAATGCGCGCAGAACCCTGACGTGTTTAACGAGATCGTGATTGCCTCGCGCAACCGCGCCAAGTGTGATGCTGTGGCACGCGCCATCGGCAAGGACAACATCACGACTGACCAGGTGGATGCCGACGACGTGGAGCAACTGGTAGCCCTGCTCAACCGCCACAAACCCGACATGGTCATCAACCTGGCGCTCCCCTATCAGGACCTGACCATTATGGAGGCCTGCCTGCGCTGCGGCGTTCACTACCTGGACACCGCCAACTATGAGCCGCGTGACGAGGCCCACTTTGAATACAGCTGGCAATGGGCCTATCGCGAGCGCTTTGAGCAGGCGGGGCTGACGGCCATTCTGGGCTGCGGCTTTGACCCGGGCGTGAGCGGCGTGTACACGGCCTATGCCGCTAAGCACCACTTCGGCGAGATGCACACCCTCGACATCGTGGACTGCAACGCCGGCAACCACGGTAAGGCGTTCGCCACCAACTTCAATCCTGAAATCAACATCCGCGAGATCACGCAAAAAGGCCGCTACTGGGAGAATGGCAAATGGGTGGAGACCGGCGCCCTGGAGATCCACAAGCCGCTCACCTACCCCATGATTGGTCCGCGTGAGAGCTACCTGATGTATCACGAGGAGCTGGAGTCGCTGGTCATCAACTTCCCCACCCTGCGCAGGGCACGGTTTTGGATGACCTTCGGTCAGGAATACCTGACCCACCTACGCGTGATTCAGGACATCGGCATGGCAAGCATCGAGCCCATCAACTACCAGGGCATGGAGATCGTGCCGCTGCAGTTCCTGAAAGCCGTGCTGCCTAATCCGCAGGACTTGGGCGAGAACTACACCGGCGAGACGAGCATCGGCTGCCGCATCAGCGGTACCGACAAGGAAGGCAAGCCGTTGACCTACTACATCTACAACAACTGCGACCACCACAAGGCCTATGAGGAGACCGGCATGCAGGCGGTGAGCTACACCACGGGCGTTCCCGCCATGACGGGCGCCATGATGTTCCTCAAGGGGCTGTGGAAGAAGCCGGGCGTGCACAACGTCGAGGAGTTTGATCCCGACCCGTTCCTGGCGGTCCTCAACGAGCAAGGCCTGCCGTGGCACGAGCAGTTCAACATCGACCTGGAAGCATAGAATACAAGGGGCGCTCTTATGAAGCGCCCCTTGTATTAGTTTAAAGTTTAGAGTTTAGAGTTTAGGGAGCATTAGTGCTCGCGGTGCTCGCAGTCTAGAGTTTAGAGTTTAGGGTTTAGAGAGCATTCGCGTTTGTGCTCGCAAGGCTCGCAGTTTAAAGTTTAGCGTTTAGGGAGCGGCCGCGTTAGTGTTGGCTGAACTGTTCAATCAGTTTTTCGTCGGCGGCGCACCAGGGGAGCGAGGGCAGGTCGGACCACTCCAGCCAGCGGCTGGCGGCGTGCTCGCGCATGACGAAGTCGCGTGTTGAGGCCGTGCAGCGATAGGCGGCCAGGGTGATGGTGAAATCGGGGTAATCGTGAGTGACGGTGGCAAGCAGTTCGTGCACCTCGACGTCAAGCTCCATTTCCTCGAGCAACTCGCGGTGCAGGGCCAGTTCGGGCGTCTCGCCGGGCTCGATTTTACCGCCTGGGAACTCCCACTTGTGGCTCGTGTAAGGGTAGCGCGTCACGCCGCGCTGCATGCACAACATCTTGCCGCCGACCTCGATGACGGCCGCCACCACGTTATAATGCTTGCGAGTCGCGGTCATTTCACCAGTTCTTTTCCTGCATCTTGCCATGCCATGACGCCCCCGACAAGGTTGGTCACCTGGCAGCCCTGTCCGATGAGCAGGTTGGCGGCACGTGCGCTGCGCCGCCCGCTGCGGCAATAGACGGCGACAGGACGCTGCTTGTCGATGACGGCCATCGCCTGCTCGACAAAGGTGCTGTCGTTCACGTCAATAAGCGTTGCCCCGGCAATGTGCCCCTCGTCAAACTCGTCCCTGGTGCGCACGTCAAGCAGCTGGACGACAGGATTGGCGATAAAGGCTTGGAACTCGTCCACCCCCACGTTAGCAAAGGCTTCAAGAGCCTTGGCATTGCTTGCACCCTTGCTGAAAATTTTGGCACACGAGACAGCAATAATGGCCACGATGGCCAGCATAAGCAATGACTTGATATTAATCATGATCAGTATCATCTTTAAACACTTGTTTTTACAGCGACAAAGGTACAACTTTTTTCACAACATGCACCCCGCATCACTGTATCAAGGCCAAAAAGTGGTCAATTATTGCATGATAAAACCAAAAAATGACTACTTTTGCACTTTCAAAACACGTTCATAACATTTATGAGATTTAAACTGATTATCCTAACATTATTGCTCATCGTGACAACGGGAACCGCTGCGGCACAATACTACAGTGGAGACCACACGTTTGACGGGGAGAACAAGAATGAGGTCTCACTCTCACTGACCTCAGGCAAGAACATCATCGTCGGGCCGTGCATCGGCAACACGCTGCATTACAAGCATTACTTCAACAACCATTGGAGCGTGGACGGTGGCGTCAACCTGCAGTACACCAAGCAATTGTACGGCATCAAGGCCAAGGGCGAGTACCATATTAAACTCAAGTCCTTCCACATATTCGCTTCGGCAGAATACATGTTCAACCATTACCACCGGTTCAACACCCAGGAGAATGTGAGCAACATGTCCCTCAGGTTTGAACGCGGTTACTGGGATGTCACGTTGGGCGGCTCGTTGATTGGCTACAACATGATGGGTGACCACTACACCGAGCCGTTGACGCTCACCTTCGGTGCCCATGCCTCGCTGCGGCCGCGCACCCACCGCTGGAACGTGGGCCTGCTGTTCCGCAACTATGACGACTTCTACTACGAGAACTGGAACATCAACTGGGGCCTGGACTTCTACTACAGGTTCAATCCCAGATGGAAAATGTTCGGCGAGTTCGACATCCGCCCCGCCGGCTCGATGAGCCAGCTGGCGAGCAAATACGAGACCATTGGAAAAGTGGGTGTAATCTATCGATGGAAATGATTTAGTTTCTAGTTGGCATATGGCGACTGAGAACTGAAGACCGAAAATTGAAAAACAAGAGATAACAATGAAAAAGTCAATATCATACAGCCTCGTGGCAGTCCTGACGCTGGTGGCAGCAAGCGTATCTTTCACCTCGTGTGAAAAAGTGAGCCCTCAGGGCGTCCTCATGGGCAACACCAGCGTTGATGATCGTGTGATGCAATCACTGGTCAACTTTTCCTCCCTTGAAGTGGCTTGGGACAAATATCTGTCCGACACCATTCAAGAGTATTCGTTCCTGGTGGGCAGCGATAGCCACATCACAATAGACCCGGGCCGGCTTGAAGAAATGCTTGAAATCGGCATGGAACACGGCGACCTCTTCTATTGCCACTTGGGTGACCTTGCCGACACCAAGGTTGAATACTACAATAATACCGAGAAAGCGTTACGGAATGCCTCAGAGAAATGGATGGACAAATACCTTCTTCCCGTTTTAAATGAAGATGGTGAAGCCTATGTCGATACGGCATTATTTGTTGATCCACGAACCCAAAACATTTATAGGAAAGATAAGTATAACATCTTCCCCTATACTATACCGTTTTATCCTGTTGTGGGCAACCATGACATCACCCACAATGGATGGGCTCTGTATAGCAGACTTTTCAAAACTTCGTTCTACGAATTCACGATAAGAGTAATCTGCGAGAATGACACGGCTTACGACCGATTCATCTTCCTGGACTCGGCCAATGGCACGCTAGGCAAGTATCAGATTGATGAAATTGAGAATGGTTTCTTCCAGCGTGACAAAAAGGAGATCCGCAACACCTTTACCTTTACCCACACCAACATTTTCCGCCCGTCGCTCACCGAGTTCGCCTCGACCTATTGCCGCGAGGAATTGTATTACATCCTGGACAAACTGGCCGACTGGAATACGACCATCGCGTTTTGGGGGCATGTCCATGCGTGGGATGAACGCTGGTTTGGCGGTGTGCACCACATCACCATGCCATCGATGAACTTTGTCGATCACCCCAACGGCGGCAATAACCTGCTCGTCAGGGTTACCGTAAGGAAAAACGGGGATGCCATCGTGGAACCCGTGGGCCTCTACAGTAAGCAGCGCTCCAAGGAAGAGCTTGAAGCTCAAGGGTATTTCACAACCACCCAATAAGCGCTTCCTGGCCCTCCACGCTTTGGCGCTAACCCGCTGAGTTTTTTTCAGATTTGAATACAAGAAACACAAGAAAGACAATCTATTGATTATCGATAAGATACAACTAATTGTCTTTCTTGTCTTCTCATTAGAGCCATCATGCCGATGCCCAAAACAGGTTGTGGGGCTTGTTAATCCTTGTTGTGCCCGTTTTTGAAAAAAAACTTGTTGTTGCGGTTGTATGAAAATATGACGACTAGGTGTGGAAATAGTTTGGGCTGGGTGGTTACGGTTAAATTAAAGCCTAACCCACGTGCTCTGTCTTGCTTGAACGCACATCAGCAATATAGTCATCCAGTTTGCCCCTCAGATCCAGTTTCTTGGCCAGGAGACGCTTTTTCCTGTAAACCGAATGGAGGTCATTAAAGCCTAAACAGGCCATGATTGCCGAGGTGGGCAGTTCACAGCTGCACAGGCTCAGGAATCGCAGGTCACTCTCGCTGAGCGACGGATGTTCATGCATCGTGCGGGAGATGATGCCGTTGCAGGTGCTGTCGGCATAGGCGCGCAGTCCAGCCCAAAACGACAGGTCAGGCTGGTTCAAACCGTAAACCTTCTTGAAAAGTTCGTCAAATTTCTTAGGGGAATGGGCGAACTGTGAGTGATGAGCCTCCACCAGCTGGATGAAGATGTCGATCTGGTGGCGTATGGTCGCTTTCAGCCCCTCGCTCATCTCGCTCTTTGCCTCGAGTTGAGAGGATAGCTGGGCGGCATCGTCCTGGAGGCGTTCTATCAATTCTTCGTTGGACGCTATCAGGCGTTTGCGTTGTGCCGCCTTGCGCGACATCACCATCAAAGCGATGACCAGGATGCTCACAGCGAGCAGTGCACCCAGTAGCGAGAGCTGCCAGTTGGTCTTGTACTTTAACACCTTGTACTTCAGCGCCTCACTGTCATACTTCGCCTCCACGTCCCGCAACTGCATCTGCAAGTTATTTTTCACCACCGAGTCCGATAGATTGTTGGCTAAATCATAATATGCCCTGAATTGCCCCATGTCCTTGCGGCACCAGGCAATCTCGGCAAGGCAACTCTCATACAGGACCAACATGCCATCAGTCAGGCCTTTTTTAACCACTTGGTTCAAGCACTGCAAAGCCGAATCAGGCTTATTGAGCAAGGCAAGCGTGTAGGCAGCGTCCATGAGCAGATGATCACGGATATTGGGCTCAACATCTCCGCTATTCAACAGTCTCAAAGCTTGCGTTTTAGCTTTTTCAACCTCTTTAAGGTCGCCGCTAAACATCATCATATCAATGAGGTACATCGTGTTTGTCTGCTCCTCGGCAGTCCGTCGTAATTTCTTGGCCAAGGTGCCGGCTCGTTCCAGATAAAGGGTGGCACTATCTCTCATGTTTTTTGCGGCATAGATACCCCCTATTGTTGACAGACAGTTCAAGACATAATAACTGTCATTCGCCTGCTCAAACTGATATAACGCATCTGTTATTGCCGTAAGAGCAGAACTATCAGAAACCAGATAGTCGCGGTACAGGCAGCCGATTCTCATCTTGGCATAGCCCAGGTTAAAGTGGTCGTCGGGAGCGGCCGTACTACAAGCCTGCTTATAATAGGTCATGGCCGACTCGGGGTTGCCTAGCACCTC
>CACYAW010000084.1 GCA_902772455.1 uncultured Bacteroidales bacterium | reverse complement strand
AGTGCGGTCGATGATGTCCTCAAGGATGTTGTTATCGGGGAATGCCAGGAATACCGGCTCGATGTTGGCATTGTTGATCTCGATGTGGTGCATGCGGTCAGCCTCTTTCTCGCGACGGGTGAGCTCATGCTTCTTGATGCGGCCGGTGAGGTAGTCCTCAACGCTGGCGCCGACAACAAATCCGTATTGGGTGCGGCCATCCATGGTCTGAGCATAGATGTAGTAGCAGTCCTGGGGATCCTGAACCAGCCAACCCTTCTCCTGGAACTTCTTGAAGTTCTCAACGGCCTTGTCATAGACCTTGGACTCATGCTCGCCAGTACCGGGCTCGAAGTCGATTTCGGGCTTAATGATGTGATACAGACTCATCTCGTTGTCGCCGGCCTCGGCACGTGCCTCTTCACTCGACAGCACGTCATAAGGCTTGGAAGCTACTTTTTCTACATACTCTTTGGGCGGTCTCACGCCACGGAACGGTTTTACTTTAGCCATGATAAATTAAATTAACGGTTTTAAAAGTTATAGTTAATAGAATTATTGTTTTCGTTTCTTGCTCTTATCGTCTTTCTTGACCATGGACGCACGCTTTGACTTGCGGGCGCAGGTGCTGCAAGTGCCGTACACATACAGGCTGTAATGGTCGGTGTTGAAGGCATTGAAGCGGCGGGCGTTCATGAAAGCGGCAAAGTTTGGGTCTTTCACTTCTTTCACCTTGCCGCACGTGGTGCAGATCAGGTGGGTGTGCGGCAGCGTGATGCGTTCATACTGGGCCTGCATCCCTTCAAACACGTGGCGCCTCAACATTTTCGCCTCCATCAGCAGTTCAACGGTGTTATAGAGCGTCGAACGGCTCACCCTGAAACCGTCCGCTTCGATCATTTGCTGCAGCTCCTCAATGGTGAAGTGCCCATTGATGGCCATGATGTGGTTCAAAATGGCATAACGCTCTGTAGTGCGGCGCATGCCATGTGAGTCTAAAAACTCATTGAACTTGCGCACAACAGGGCTGTTGCTGTTGGCAAAATCCTCGATATTTGGATCGGTTTTCATTGGTGTGACAAAATTACAACCAATTTTGCAATTAAACAAAGATTTTTGCGCTTTTGGAGATATTTCACGCTTTGAGGTGATGGCGCTGTATTTCCAGCATCCTCTCGACGGTCAGTTGCTCCACAGCGTCAAGGGTGAGGTCGCTCAGCTGGCTCACGGTGTCGCGGTCGAGCGTTGTCGCGATGCCGATGACCAGCGCGCCTGATTCGCGGCCGGCAATCAGGCCGTTGCGGGAGTCCTCAAACACGATGCAGTGCTTGATGTCCACACCCAGCTGACGGGCGCCCATCAGGAAGCAGTCAGGATCGGGCTTTGCCTTGGTGACCATGTCGCCCGTGACGATTTTGTCAAACAGCGTGGGGAACTCGGGATACTGGTCATAGAGGGCCTGCATCTTCTTGTGGTCGCTTGACGTGACAATGGCCATGGGAATGCCGGCGGCACGCAGATTCTTGACAAAATCCAGTGCTCCCGGGAAGAACTCGTAGCGCATTTGGCGTTCAAACTCCAGCAGCTTGTCCAGCACCTGTTGCCGCACTTCATCACTTTCAAAGTAATTCAGGATGCGTGCCAGGTGAGAGCCTTTGATATAACTCGCAAACTGGGGAATACCAGTGGGGTATTCGTGCTCCATCCGTTCCCAGAAGATGGTATACAGCCCCTCGCTGTCGAGCAACACCCCGTCCAGGTCGAACAGCACAGCACATTGTTTTTCTTTCATCTCGCTCATGTGGCTTACTTTAAATTTGGCTGCAAAAGTAGTGAATTTTGCGCTATTTTCACTACTTTTGCCGCACAATATTATCTCCGTTATGATTCAGGAACTTCAATTGCGCGTCAGCCCGCGCACGGCAGCCAGTATGGGCGATATTGCTCAGCATCTGGCCAAACACCATGACATCCCCGCCCAGAGCATTCAGGGCATCAGGATATTGAAGCGCTCTATCGACGCCCGTCAGCGCAATGTGGTGGTCAACCTCAAGGTGCGCGTCTATATCGACGAGCCCATGACGCAGGATTACCTGGTGCCGCCCATCGATTATAAACCCGTGGATGGCAAGCGCCAGGCCATTGTCGTGGGCATGGGCCCTGGCGGACTGTTCGCTGCTCTGCGCCTTATCGAGTTGGGCATCAAGCCCATTGTATTGGAACGTGGCAAGGATGTGATGAATCGACGCATTGACGCGTCGCGCATCCAGCGCGAGGGAATCGTTGATCCCGAAAGCAACTACTGCTTTGGAGAGGGTGGGGCAGGAGCCTACAGCGATGGCAAATTGTACACCCGCAGCAAGAAACGCGGTTCGGTGGACCGTGTTTTAGGCATTTTTGTACAGCATGGAGCCCGCGAGGACATCCTCATCGATGCCCATCCCCACATCGGCAGCGACAAGTTGCCTGGCGTCATCAAGGCGATGCGAGAGACCATCCTGCGCTGCGGTGGAGAGGTCCATTTCGAGACACGCGTTACCCGCCTGATTGTTGAAAGCGGTAAGGTTACTGGCGCGGAAACCGCTACCGGTGAAGGCTTTGAAGGCCCCGTCATCCTGGCGACAGGTCACTCGGCACGCGACGTTTATCAGATGCTTCACGACAGCGATATAGCCCTCGAGGCCAAGGGTATAGCCGTGGGAGTGCGCCTCGAGCATCCCCAGCGTATCATTGACCAGATTCAATATCACAGTGTGCTGGGCCGTGGAGAGTTTCTTCCTGCTGCCGAATACAATTTTGTCACCCAGGTGGACCACCGTGGCGTGTACTCGTTCTGCATGTGTCCGGGCGGTTTTGTCGTTCCTGCCGTGAGCGAGACCGACGGCCTCGTGGTTAACGGCATGTCGCCCAGCAACCGTGGCTCGCACTGGGCCAACTCGGGCATGGTCGTGGAGTTGCATCCCGAGGACTTGCCCGACCAGTACAAGAAATATGGTGTGCTGGCCATGATGAAGTTCCAGCAGGACATGGAGCGACGGGCCTTTGCCGAGGCTGGCAACACGTTGATTGCCGGTGCCCAGCGCATGAAGGATTTTGTAGATGGCAAGCCCTCGCGCAATATCCCGCCATCATCCTATTTACCTGGTGTGCAGCCTTCCAGACTGGACCTGTGGATGCCGCCCTTTGTCGCTAACCGCTTGCGCAAGGGTTTCAAGGTCTTTGGCAAAAATGCCCGTGGCTTCCTCACCAACGATGCCACAGTCATCGGTGTCGAAACACGCACTTCTTCCCCCCTGCGCATTCCCCGTGACAACACGCTGCTGCACCACATCACCCTTCAGGGTCTTTATCCTTGCGGCGAGGGCGCGGGCTATGCCGGTGGCATCGTTTCCAGCGCCATCGACGGCGAACGCTGTGCCGAAATGCTCGCTTCGCAGGCAGTCTAACGTTTAAAGATTTAGTTTAGAGGGCGTCCGCATTCCAACCGACGGAATGAGGACGCCCTCTAAATTCTATACTCTGGGCCCTATTCAGTGAGCAACGCTCGCATTACCAGGTGCCAGCGAGGAGATAGTCGATCAAGGCTGTCACATCGCTGATGTCCACATCACCGTCTTTGTTGCTATCGGCACCAGTCGCATTGATGTTGCCATTACCGCCCAACAGGTAGTCGATCAGGGCCGTCACATCGCTGATGTCCACGTTGTTGTCACCGTTCGCGTCACCACGAGTGGCCTTGGGCTCAATCTTGATATTGTCCAAGGCAAAGTAGTCACCCACACCGTTGTCACTCACGTCCTTGTGATAGAACCAACGCAGTTGATAAGTGACATTGGGCTGTAGTTCATAAGTGAAGGTCTCTCAATCGTTGTCACGGGCTCCGTAGCGGAATATCGAAGTGCCGTTCACCATAAACACGCATTCATCATAGTGCGTGTTTGGCGCGTTCATATCACTCTCGCCCCACGCCTTGAAATCAAACGACAAGATGGATGGTTCAGAAACCTTGACAGTCGTCCGCAGCGTCGAAGAGCTATTATGCACACCCGCATTGCCTGACATGGCAAAGAGCCTCTCGCCATCGTCCCACACGATCCAGGAATAGTCGCTTTCTTCAAAGTGGATATTTCCACCCGGCGCATTCAAGGCCTCGTCAAGTGTGTGCATATCCACAAGATGATTGAAATTTCGCCACCCCTCGGCGGCCATATAGGCAGGTAATGAAGAAACCGCGGCATATAATTTAGCATTAGTATAGGCTTTATTAGCAAAGACCGTCGCATTTATCACAGGCGGAATGAGCGGAAAACTAAGCACAATCTCAAGATTCTCACTTGAATTGAATGCATAGTCGCCAATCTGTTCCACACCAGCGCCTAAAATCAAGGTATCGAGAGCAGTACATCCATAGAAAGCCGCATAATCGATGGATTTCACAGAATTGGGTATCGTAACTTTTTGCATGATGTTGCAATAAGCAAAGGCCATTTGGCCAATACTGGTCACACCTTCAGAGAAATTGATGTGTTCCAAATTATTAACATCATAGAAGGCGTACTTCCCAATGCTCTGGATGGTATTGGGCAATGTTATGTCATCTATATTCCAGCGATAGAACGCAGCTGGGCCAATACTATTGACAGTATACTCAACCCCTTGGTAAGTTACCATGGGAGGAATGGTAATATTCTCCAGTGTTGAAAAGGCACTGTACAACGATGTGGTATCGGTCTTTAGGGCATAAGCCGAGACCTCCACGGTATTCACATAGGAGTTGATTCCGTAATAGACACCATCAATCTGGAAGTCATAGCCATAAAACAGATTATCCTGGTTAAAGTTCTTCCAATAGTTTGCACTCGTGTATCTGCCATACGCCATGCGAGGTATCCACAGGCTGGTATTTTCATAGTGCTCTTCGGCAAACGTGTTTAATTGAACCGAGGGCGTATTCATCGCATGGCAGTTAATGATATTAAGCGTGTACTCGGTGCCTGCAAAAGCCAGTCCGCCTATAGACCTAAGCCCCGTGCCCAACTCGATGTAAACGAGATTAGACATATAGAAACCATAGGTTTCGATGGTTTGTACTGTGTTGGGAAGCGTGACGGATAAACTCCTATCAGTCGTCGTGCATTCCCTGAAGGCTGATTCGCCAACCGCTGTCACAGTATAAGTCACACCATGATAGGTTACGGTTTCAGGTATATGCACTTCGCCATAGTAGCTGCGATAATTCGGCGATTCCCTGTAGGTCACGCTTACATTGTTGCCGCTGGTTACTGTGTAATAGATGCCGTCAACCACAAACTTATTGATTTCCTGTATGTATAGGTACTTGTGTCAAAGTTGTTTGCATTGAACGATCTGGCCGTTTCACTCAAGCAGGTGATGCTCGTCAGGCCGGTGCAACCGGTAAAGGCATTGTTATAAATGCTGTACATCGTGCTGGGCAAGGTGATTTTCGTCAGCGAGGTGCAACCGGCAAAGCTCTCGTTCAGCAACATCGACACACCCTCGGGTATTGTGACTGCCGTGAGGCCTGTACAGTTCTTAAACGCCTGATAGCCAATTCCCGTAACGGGATACCACCTGTCGCCATATTCAACGCTATCAGGAATGTTTACAACGCCTGAATAAGAATTGAAGTAGCCCTTGTTCTGGACAGTGAGAACACCACTGTCGTCAGAGTAAGTCGTCAACTGGTAGGTGATGCCATTTTTCGTGAAAGTTGAGGTTGCAGCGCTGGCGCTCAACGCACAAGTGAGAATCGCCACTAGGGTAATTAACCTGAAGTAAAAAATTCTTTTCATAAACAATAGGATTTTGTGGATTATTCTTCTTATTTGTCGCAAAAATACAAAATAATCATGAAATCCGAAAGAAAAACGGAAGTTTTTAGTTTTTCGACGGGCGGACTTGTTGGAGTTGCTGGGCATTCTGAACTGAGTGGGGGAGGCTTCTGCGTTGATTCTTGCGCTGTATGAAAGCATTATTTTTTTGTGAGTTCTTGCGAGTATATATTAATGACTTTGAGGCTTTGCGTGAGGCTCAAGGGGATGAATACGGTCTAAATCCAATTATTTTGATATTTTTTTGAGTTTTTACACAATATGGCGCGGATTTTGCAGTTAATGATGCGATTGGATTTAATTCATTAGACTTTTTGCACAATTATGAAACAGAAAGAGATCATTTCGGCAGCCCTTCTCGCTCTGAGCGTGTTTTGTCTGGGCTGGTTTATCAAGGCTGGCATTGATGACTTTGCCAGCAAGGACCGCAAGGTCAGTGTTAAGGGTCTTGCCGAGCAGGAAGTGCCGGCCGACAAAGTGACGTGGCCCATTGTCTCGAAGGAAATAGGTAACGACCTGCCGGGGCTGTATGACCGCATCGCTGCCACTCAGGCCAAAATCAAGGCCTTCTTGATCAAGGGTGGTGTCAAGGAAGACGAAATCAGCCTGAATGCTCCCCAGGTGGTCGACTTGACGGCCCGCGAGTATGAGACGAACAAGGCTTACCGCTATATCGTGACCTCGGTGCTTACCGTCACGAGCAAGAACGTGGACCAGGTGCGCAAACTCATCTCTAAACAGGGTGACCTGCTGCGCGAGGGTGTGGCTATCACTGGTGACAGCTACGAGAACCAGATTCAGTATGAGTTTGTAGCCTTCAAGGAGATGAAGCCCAAGATGATGCAGGAAGCTATCGAGAACGCACAGGTCACTGCCGAGCAGTTTGCCAAGAACTCGCACAGCAAACTCAATAAGATCGTCAGCGCCGACCAGGGCCAGTTCTCGATCGAGAACCGTGACGAGTACACCCCCTGGATCAAGAAAGTGCGTGTCGTCACTACCGTCACCTACTCCCTCAAGAACTAAACACGGGGGTGAAAGAGAATAAAATCAGGTCACAGCGGATATCATCGTTGTGACCTGATTTGTTATTGAAAACAGTAGAGGATGTTTTATAATTCGCCTCAGGATTTTCAATCGGCCTGTCGGCCGAAAAAATAAACAAAAATTATTTTTATACAAATTTTTGTTTAATCTCTCGGTGCGAAGCGCGGACATGAGTACAGGCTTGATTGATGACACACAGCCCAATTAGCAGGGCTCTATGATCAGCGCTTTTCTAGGGATAGGAGCTGTCGTTTGATATCAGTACCCGAGGCGTAACCGCCCAGCGAGCCATCGGCATTGATCACACGGTGGCAGGGCACGACGATAGATACTGGGTTGTTGTGGTTGGCTTGGGCTACAGCACGTGCCCCCTTGGGGTTGCCTAAGCGGGTCGCCTGTTCGCCATAGCTGATGGTCTCGCCGTAGGGTATCTTTTGTAACTCGTTCCACGCCTTGAGCTGATAGTCGGTGCCTGTCACATGTAACGGCAGGGAGAACTCGCGACGGGTCCCGTCAAAGTATTCGCCCAGCTGTTTGATGCACTGTGAGAGCAGGGGGGTGACCATCTCCACCTGTTGCAGTTTAAGCTTTTGGGCAATTTTTTCAACGCTTCCTTTGTCCCAGCCGATGAAGGCGATACCCCTATCACTGGCAGCGATCATCAGTGTGCCCAACGGAGTGGACATCGTCGTGTGGCACAAGTGGCCATCGTGTGCGTGGGGAATTCCCAGTTCGGCAGCTTTATCGAGCATGAGACGGTAGGCCGAAGCGTAATCATTAGTGATAACACCATCAAGAATGGCATCTTTGATGGCATCCTTAATATAGCCAACAGGACGTGAAGGCTCCAGCCCAAAGGTCGTCATGATTTCCTCGCCATCGATAGGAGGCTGGAAATTGCGCACACGGTCCTTTTCCTCGATATCCACCAGCTTTTGCTTCACCAGGTCAAAGTTCTCGCGGAAACGCTGCACCTTGTTCTGGTTCTTGCTCGTGATGTCGGCCTTGCACAAGGTCATCAGGTCGTCGATATCGTCACCGGCATCAAACAGCAGGCGGCGCACGGCACTGTCGGTCACTTCGTCCTCGACCAGGGCGATGGGGCGCATATGCAGGCCAACGAGCTTCTTCACATATTTCATGTGGTCATTGAGCGGCAGACGCATCTTGGCAAATATCTTGGGCACCATTTTCTCACCCACAAAGTTGTGGTTGTGGAACGTCCAGCCCATTTGGGGATCCCAACGCTTGGTGCGGGCCTTGCCCACGTCGTGCAGCAGCGCAGCCCACCGCAGCCACACGTCATCGCTGGCGGCAGCCACGTTGTCAAGCACCTGCAGGGTGTGCATGAAATTGTCCTTGTGGCCGCGTCCGTTCACGGTCTCGACGCCCTTGAGAGCCGCCAGTTCGGGGAAAATGAGCGGCAACAGGCCACACTGGTCCAGCAGTTTCCATCCGCGTGAGGGCTGCGGTGAACGCATGATTTTCATCAGCTCCTCGGCAATGCGCTCACGGGTGATGATGTGGATGCGCTTGGCGTTGCGGCGTATGGCCTCGAACGTCTCAGGGTAGATGTCAAAACCCAACTGGGTGGCAAACCTCACGGCGCGCATCATCCTCAACGGGTCGTCGCTGAAGGTGATGTCAGGGTCCAGGGGAGTGCGGATGATGCGGCGTTCCATATCACCGATGCCGTCAAACGGGTCAAGCAATTCGCCATAACGCTCCTTGTTCAGGCAGATGGCCATGGCGTTGATGGTGAAATCCCGACGTTTCTGGTCATCATCAAGGGTGCCGTCTTCAACGATAGGGTTGCGGCTCTCGCGGTGATAGGATTCGCGACGTGCTCCAACAAACTCCAGCTCCCATTGACGTGTCTTGACCTGAGCCGTTCCAAAGGTGCGGAAAACGGCCAAATGGGCACGCCTGCCCAGGCGGTTGGCTACGGCACGAGCTACCTCGATGCCGCTGCCTACGGTCACAAAATCCAGGTCATTGCAGGGCCGTTTCAGGAAGATGTCCCTGACATATCCACCCACGACATAACACTCGCGGTGCAGTTCATCGGCGACGTTTCCCACAAGTTTCATGACAGGCAAATCGACGTGTTGGGCAATTATTTGGCGGTTAATTTCCATGTTTTAGTTACTTTAAGCGGCAAAATTACGTTTTTTTTTGTTCAAGTAAAAATTAATTCATATCTTTGCACCGAAATTCAAGCTCTAATGGGCAGATTTTAAGTTTGATAAATCATTCAACGATACTTCTCCCACTTTCACGATTTCTTTATTGGTATGAATCAGGCAAGCGCTATTTTGCTTGTTTTCCGCCTAATTTCTGAGATGCGTTGATCAGGAGATTTAACTATAATAAAGACAAATCATTAACAAATGCGGAGGTGCATGCACGTGAGTGAATGCAGTGTTGTGTATAGCAGGCATTGAGGACCTGGCACAGCTTTCCGTAATTTTACTTATATAATTATATGTACAACATCAATCAACTGAATGAAATGAGTGATGATCAGCTGCGCGAATTAGCCAAGTCAATGGGTCTGAAACGCGTTGATTCAACTGATCACGATCAGCTAGTGTTTGAGGTGCTGGACCATCAAGCCGAAGCCGAAGCTGCCAATGCTCCTGAGCCTACCAAAAGGCGCCGCGAGCGCATCCGTCAGCCCGCCGCTAAGGCAAACGGCAACGAGGTCACCAAGGACGATGCGGTAGCTGCCAAGAACAAGAAGAATAATCAAAAAAGCGATAATAAGGATAATAATAAGGTAGAGGAGAAAACTATAAAAGAGGAAAAAGCCCAGGAACAAAAGCCCGAGGCTGAACCTGTTTTAGAACAGCCTGAAGCCCCCGCTCCTCCCAAGCGCAAACGCGGTCGCCCCTCGGCAGCCGAGAAAGCCGCGCGTGAGGCTGCACTGGCCGACACGAACACTGAGACGGCTGGCGACCAAGCTGCAGAAAAACCGGCTGAGGAGAAAAAAGAAACGGTTGCCAATGAGCAACCGGCTAAGCGCCGTGGACGCAAAACGAAGCAGGTAGTGGTGGATGAACAACCCGTATTACCCTTCGAAACCGAGGAGAATCAGCCTGTACAGGACGAGGTGGTAGAGCAACCTCAGTTTGTGGATGAGGCAATCGCCGATGACCCCGAGGTAAACGAGGAACCGTATGTTGAAACAACACCTCCTGTTGTCGAGACCCGTGAACGTGAGGACGTTTCGCTGAATTCATTCTTCAACACTGGCGGCTCTTTCACATTCAAGCCACGCACCCAGCAGGAGCGTGAAGAGGCCCAGCGTCGTGCCGAGGAAGAACGCAAGCGCCAGGCCGAAGAAGCCGCTGCCGCTCCCATTGTCATCCAGGAGCCCAAAGTGGTCAAGGAGAGCAAGAAGAACAAGCGCAAGATAAAACAGCAGCAACAGCAGCAGATTGCCGAGGTCAACCCCTATCTGGATCAGCCTTACAATTTTGATGGCATTCTGGAGGCCCAGGGTGTCCTTGATATCGCTCCCGAGGGCTACGGCTTCCTGCGCTCGAGTGATTATAACTACCTCACTTCTCCCGATGATATCTATGTGCAGCAGTCACAAATCAAGGCTTACGGTTTGAAGACCGGTGACGTCATCGAGGGAACCATCCGTCCGCCCATGGAGGGAGAGAAATACTTCCCCTTGAGTGAGATCCGTCTGATTAACGGACGCACTCCTTCCTACGTGCGTGACCGCGTGCCTTTTGAGCATCTGGTGCCTTTGTTCCCTGATGAGAAATTCGATTTGGTAAGCAAGACTCATCCCACCGTTTCACAGCGTGTTGTGGATATGTTCTCACCCATTGGCAAGGGCCAGCGCGGCCTCATTGTCGCGCAGCCCAAGACAGGTAAGACCATGCTGCTCAAGGAAATCGCCAATGCCATTTCCGAGAACCATCCTGAGACCTACATGATTATCCTGCTCATCGATGAGCGCCCCGAGGAGGTGACCGATATGGCCCGCAGCGTGAATGCCGAGGTGATTGCTTCGACATTTGATGAGCCGGCCGACCGTCATGTCAAGATTGCCGACCTCGTACTGAGCAAGGCAAAACGATTGGTGGAATGCGGACACGATGTGGTCATCCTGCTTGACTCGATTACCCGTCTGGCCCGTGCCTATAACACCATCGCTCCTGCATCAGGTAAAATCCTCACCGGTGGTGTCGATGCCAACGCGTTGCAGCGTCCCAAGCGATTTTTTGGTGCCGCGCGCAATATCGAGGGCGGCGGTAGCCTTACCATCATAGCCACAGCGCTCACCGAGACCGGCTCTAAAATGGATGAGGTTATCTTTGAGGAATTCAAGGGAACCGGTAACATGGAGTTGCAGCTCGACCGCAAACTCTCGAACAAGCGCATTTTCCCCGCCGTGGATGTGATGGCGTCAAGCACTCGCCGCGACGACCTGCTGTTGCCACAGGACACCTTGAACAAGATGTGGATTATCCGCCGCTTCTTGAGCGACCGCACCTCGGTCGAGGCCATGGAGTTTGTCAAGGAACGCATGGACCGCACCCGCGACAACGAGGAATTCCTGTTAACGATGCAGCAGGAATAAACATTTCTATATTCATTTGGGTTAATGGGACGTGTTTTGGGCATCGACTATGGGCGCAAGCGCACTGGAGTTGCAGTGACTGACCCCTTACAGATTGTCGCCGGTAATCTGGCGACTGTACCCACCCACACGCTCATGCAGTTCATCAAGGATTACATAGGACATGAGACGGTTGACCGCATTGTGGTGGGACTGCCTTCTCAACTCAACGGGGAACCCAGCGAGAGCATGAAGTATATCACACCTTTTGTCAACCGGTTGAAAAAGGAACTGCCCGATATGCCCGTTGTGATGTATGATGAACGTTTCACCAGCACCATCGCCCATCAGGCGATGATTGATGGTGGCATGAAAAAGAGCGACCGCAGGGACAAGAACCGTGTCGATGCCATTGCCGCGACCATTATCCTGAATGATTACTTGCAAAGCATATACAATCAACCTAAACTATAACTATGATATTACCTATTTATATTTATGGTCATCCCGTTCTTAGGGCTGAAAATGTGACGGTAACTCCCGATTATCCCAAACTTCAGGAGCTCATCGAGAACATGAAAGAAACCATGTATCACACCCAAGGTATTGGCATCGCCGCTCCTCAAGTGGGCGTTAATGCCCGTATCGTGTACATCGATGTCGATGTGCTGGCCGAGGATTTTCCCGAATTGAAGGATGTGCGCATGGTACTCATTAATCCCAAGATCGAGGTCGATGAGCAGGCTCCTTACGTGACGCGTGAGGAAGGTTGCCTGAGTGTGCCTGGCATTCACGAGAATGTGCAGCGATTCGAGAAAATTCACCTTACTTGGCAGGATGAGAACTTCGAGCAACATGAACAGGTAATCGAAGGCTATCTTGCACGTGTGGTTCAGCATGAGTGTGACCACCTGGAAAAGACGCTGTTTGTGGATCGCATTTCACCCATCCGCAAGCAGATAATCCGAAGCAAATTGAACAATATGATGAGGGGTAAAGTGTCATGCAATTACTCTTGCAAAGTGGCGCCTCTCAGGCGTAAAAAATAAAAAAGTGGAAGATGTCTCCCGACAGCCTCCACAAACCTTAAATCTAATACCATGAAAAACACACGTACAAATGTACAATTGTTTTTTGGAATCTTACAAATTTTTTAATAAATTTTTATACTTTTATATAAAAATTTAGAATTCTAACTACTGTAATTAACAGGATAGGCGTGATTTCGGATGAGGATAAGCGTTTTATGAAGATGGCATGCGACCTCGCCAGTGAAAATGTAGAGCAAGGTGGAGGCCCATTTGGATGCGTAATTGTAAAAGATGGTGAGTTGATTGCCGCTGCAGCTGATACGGTATCGATAGACAATGACCCGACTGCTCATGCCATGGTAAATGCCATTCGACGCGCTTGCAGTTTACTCAGGAAAAATAAACTCGAGGGATGTGTGGTTTACAGCAGTTGTGAACCCTGTTCCATGTGCTTGAGTGCCCTCTATTGGGCTGGTGTTAGTCGCATCTATTTCGGCAGCACCCGTGCTGATGCCGACCGCATTAACTGCAGTGACGGTTTTATTCATAAGGATATGGAAAAGCCTTATCTCAAGCGGGCCATTCCTTGCATCCACATGGAGGAAACAACTGCAATCGATGCTTTCAATAAATGGGCGGCCAAGGAAGACAAGATTGAATACTGATAGTATTGTCGTATAATACAGAGAAAGCGGCTACTCCGTCAACGGAGCAACCGCTTTCTTGAAATTATTTACTCTCTCTAAATGATTATCCGCCGATCAGAACTTCATACCGAAGGCGATCTGAACATTACCGTTCTTCTCGTGGCTGTCGGGAATATCAAACACATTGGTCAAGCCCATGGTGTAACGAGCCTGTACGAAGGCGTTGTCGGTCAAGTTATAGGTAGCACCCAGTCCCAGTCCAAAGTCAACGGTTTTGGTGTTATCCTTCAGATCAACACTCTCTTTTGCCTCGACGTTTGCGAGCTTGCCCGAAGCGGTCATCTTGCTATACACGTTGAAACCAGCCTGCGGGCCAAAGTCGATGCTGAAGTTGGGGGTTGCATAGAACTTAAGCATCAAGGGGACATTGATGTAGTTAGTGTGGAATGTGCCTTTGGCCTTAATAATACCCTCGACATCATCATCATAAACATCTCCGGTTGCTTTGCCGCCCTGTGCAGCAAAAACGACCTCGGGAGCGATGGCAAATTTAGGATTGAACTTGTATTCCATCATCAAGCCAACTTGGTAGTTGGGCTGTATGCCATGAGGTGCGTCTTCACCCCAAAAATGAGTCAAGTCAAAACCAACCTTGGCACCAAATTGAACTTGAGCGCTTGCGCTCATGCACATGATTGCAGCAGCAATCAGAACAAAAACTTTCTTCATAATCTTCTTAAAAAATTAATAAAACGTTTCAGTTATTTTTCTAGGTTATATTGTTCAAAACGAACAAAACGATTCTTTGACACAAAGAATTGCCCATGGTTTAATTAACAAGGGCAGAAAAATGACGAATTAGTGGAATTCAGGACACTTTGTCGTCTATTTGGGACAATTTATTTACTGTATTGCTTGCAGTACTGCTGAATTCCGCAGTTCAGGCAGTCGGGACGTTGCGCCTTGCAGATGTAGCGGCCATGCAGCAAAATCCAGTGGTGGGCCTTGAAACGCAGCTCTGCAGGGATGTGCCGGGCCAGATCACGCTCAACATCATCTGGCGTTTTTCCCTGAGACAACCCAAGGCGATGGGACACGCGATAGACATGGGTATCCACAGGAATGGTTGCTTTGCCAAAGGCCGCGCCCATTACAACATTGGCTGTCTTGCGTCCCACGCCTGGCAGCGAGGTCAAGTCCTTCATGTTATCGGGTACCTGGCCGTCAAACTCATCCATCAGTTTCTGAGCCATGGCTTGCAAGTGGGCAGCCTTGCTGTTAGGATAAGAGACGCTCTTGACATATTGCAGAATGTCCTCGACGCTGGCAGTTGCCATGGCCTGGGGAGTGGGGTAGGCTGCAAACAGTGCAGGCGTGACCATATTCACCCGCTTGTCGGTGCATTGGGCGCTCAGCATAACGGCAACCAACAGTTCAAACGGGCCGCCGTGCTGCAACTCGGTCTCGGGATTGGGTTGTTCCTGCTGGAAATACTCGAGTATTCCCTGGTATCGCTCCTTAATCGTCATGATAATATTATTGCCAGGCCAGTCATTTACTGCTCAGCCAGGTCCCCTGTGGCACGTTAACGGTTCCTGTGTCGTGTTCAAGGTTCCTGTGTCATGTTCAGGGTTCCTGTGTCATGTTCAGGGTTCCTGTGTCGTGTTCAGGGTTCCTGTGCCATGTTCAGGGTTCCCTGTGCCGTGACTCTGTCACGGCCACCTCTAAACTCTAAACCCTAAACTCTAGACCTTTTTTTACCGCTTGGCGGTAAAAAACTCAATGTGCACTCTTGAACTCGTCCAGGAATCGGACATCGTTCTCACTGAATAGACGGTGCTGTCGATACCGCTGGCTTCAAGCACGGCGGGATCCACCATGCCGCAACCCAGAATCTCGACCCAACCCGTGTGCTTGCAGAAACCGCAGCCCTTGCCGCCACACAGCATACAGGTCACGTCCATCTCGGCACTCGGCTCGGTGAACGGGAAGTAGCTGGGACGCAGACGGATTTCGGTCTCGGTGCCGAACAGCTCCTTGGCAAAGTGCAGCAGCACTTGCTTCAGGTCGGCAAAGGTCACATTCTTGTCGATATAAAGGCCCTCAATCTGGTGGAAGAAGCAGTGGGCGCGGGCGGTGATAGCCTCGTTGCGGTAAACACGGCCGGGGCAGATGATGCGGATGGGTGGCTGTTGGCGTTCCATCGTGCGCACCTGTACCGAGCTGGTGTGGCTCCTGAGCACGATATTGCGGGTCAAATCCTGCTCGTTCTTCTCAATGAAGAAGGTGTCCTGCATGTCGCGTGCGGGATGGTCGGCAGCAAAGTTCAGCGCACTGAACACGTGCCAGTCATCCTCGACCTCAGGGCCATCGGCGATGGTAAAGCCCAGACGCGAAAAGATGTCGATAATCTGCTTGCGCACCACCGAGATGGGGTGACGAGTCCCCAATTCTGCAGGGAAAGCGGGACGGGTGATGTCGATCTTGTTCTGCTCCTTGGCCTGTTGCTTGGTGGCCTCGCGCAGGGCGTTGATCTTCTCGGTCGCAAGATTCTTCAACTCGTTGAGCTTTTGGCCCAGTTCCCTTTTCTGTTCGGGGGGCACATCACGGAACTCGTTGAACAAAGCGGTTACTTCACCTTTTTTGCTTAGATATTTGATACGCAAAGCCTCCAAGGCTTCTTCGTTTTCAACCTTGAGCTCTGCAATTTGCGCCTTCAGCGCCTCTATTTTGTCCTTTAACATAGTCTTATCGATAGTTTTAACGTGCAAAAGTACATAAAAAAAGTAGAGACGCAAAATTTTGCGTCTCTATATTCAATAAACGGTTAGTTTAATTTGCGTAATCCGTAGTTTATGCTTTACGGCTCGCGGCCCTCGACGATGGCCTCGGTGTCACGGGCGATCATGTATTCCTCGTCGGTGAGAACGACAACGACCTTGACCTTGCTGTCGGAAGTGCTGATTTCGCCTTCCTTGCCGCGCCACAGGGTGTCATTGACTGCCTCGTCGATCTTCACGCCCAGGTATGACAGGTTGTTGCACACGCGCTTGCGGGTCTGGTACTGGTTTTCACCAACACCACCCGTGAAGGCGATGATGTCCACACCGTTCAGCTCGGCAGCATAGGCGCCGATAGTCTTGAGGATGCGCAGCTCGTACATGTCGAGAGCCAGCTGTGCTCGCTCGTTGCCTTCCTTCTCGGCGGCGTCAACGACGTCGCGCATGTCGCTGCTCACGCCAGTGATACCCAGCACACCGCTCTTCTTGTTGATGATGTTGAGCATCTCCTTGGGGCTGAGGTTATATTTCTCCATGAGGAACAGCAAAGCACCCGGATCAACGTCACCCGAGCGGGTACCCATCATCAGACCCTCGGTGGGAGTCAGACCCATCGTGGTGTCGATGCTCTTGCCGTCCTTAATAGCGCTGATGCTGGCGCCGTTACCGATGTGGCAGCTGATAATGCGCTTGCCCTCGGGAGTGGTGCCCAACATTTCGCACACGCGCTGTGCGATAAAGCGGTGGCTGGTGCCGTGGAAGCCGTAACGACGCACGTGGTCGTTGGTGTAATACTCCATGGGCAGGGGATACATGAATGCCGACTTGGGCATGGTCTGGTGGAAAGCGGTATCAAACGCCATGTTCACGGGATTGTGCAGCGGGGCAATGCCGTAGCACTCGCGGATCATGTCCTTCACCTCGTCGGTGATGAGGACGCTGCGGCTGAACTTCTCGCCACCATGCACCACGCGGTGACCTACGGCGTCGATTTCCTTCAGGTCCTTGATGCAGCCATATTCGGGATTGATCAGGGCATCGAGGATGGCCTTGATGGCGCCCTTGTGGTCGATAAGGCCCAGGTCGATGTTCTTCTTGCTGCCGTCATCAAATTTCAGCTTGATGAAACCGTCGGGCAGACCG
Source organism: uncultured Bacteroidales bacterium (assembly GCA_902772455.1). Taxonomy (GTDB): domain Bacteria; phylum Bacteroidota; class Bacteroidia; order Bacteroidales; family Muribaculaceae; genus Sodaliphilus. The sequence continues at coordinate 1,810 of CACYAW010000084.1, read as the reverse complement.
ATTTTCTCCACACCACCCTCGGCGAGGGTCTTGTTCTCCTTGATCTCGATGAGTTTGTACTTGGCAGAGCTGCTGCCGCAATTCAATACTAAGATATTCATTATTATAATAGTTTTTAAATTTCTCTAATCACTAATCTCTAATCACTAATCATTTATTAATCGCCTGGTTGCAGGTCAGGATCACGGTGCGGTAGATGTCGTCATCGTTGCAGCCGCGTGACAAGTCGTTAACGGGAGCGGCAAGACCTTGCAGGACAGGACCTACGGCCTTGGCACCAGCGATGCGCTGAACCAGCTTGTAAGCGATGTTGCCCACACCCAGGTCGGGGAAGACAAGCACGTTGGCATGACCGGCAATCGTGCTGCCGGGAGCCTTGCTGGCGCCCACGCTGGGAACGATAGCGGCATCGGCCTGTAATTCACCGTCAATCTTCAGGTTGGGATTCATCTCAAGAGCGAGGCGGGTAGCCTCGACTACCTTATCTACACGCTCATGCTTAGCGCTGCCCTTGGTCGAGAAGCTCAGCATGGCGATCTTGGGATCGTCGATTTCGGCCAGGGCACGTGCTGTACGGTCGGCGCTCACGGCGATCTGGGCCAGCTGCTGGGCATCGGGGTCGGGAACGACTGCGCAGTCGGCAAATACCATCACGCCATTGTGGCCGTAGGGCGAACCCTCGGGCAACAGCATCAGGAAAGCGCCGCTCACGGTGCTGATGCCGGGAGCAGTCTTCAGTACCTGGAAGGCAGCACGCAGCACGTTGCCCGTGGTGTTCATGGCACCGGCAACCTGACCGTCGGCATCACCGTTCTTGATGATCAGGCATCCCAGGTACAGCGGGTCGAGCACCTTCTTGCGGGCATCCTCGATGGTCACGCCCTTGGCCTTGCGCAGCTCATAGAACAGCTGGGCATATTTCTCGACAGCCTCGGCGTCGTTGGGATTGACCACCGTAGCCTTGTCGATGTTTTCGAGTCCCAGTTCGGCGGCCTTGGCCAGAATTTCGGCCTTGTCGCCAATGAGGACGATGTCGGCGATGCCATCGGCGATGATGCGGTTGGCAGCCGTCAAGGTGCGGGGTTCAGTACTCTCGGGAAGGATGATGCGCTGCCTGTTGGCAATCGCGTTACTCTTGAGTTTCTCAAACAAAGGTTCCATTGTTCTCTAATTTGTTGAATAGTATTTTAGGAAATTTGATTTATTCTCGTTTGGTTGCCCCAAAGGTACTGCTTTTTTTATAAATACAGTGCAACTAATCTTAAAAACATATCGATTAAAAAAACAGACAACCTGGATTGTAAAAATCCAAGCTGTCTGATTACTTAAATCTTAGCGGCTTTGCGCCTTAGCGTGAGGCAAAAGGGCGCGGATGCCAATTAGCTTAATTCGTTAAATTCGTAGACCTTAAATAAATCAACGTCTTTGCGTGAGGCTAAACCGGCAGGCTAGGTTACTCGCCCAGGATGGCTGCTACGCCGGGCAGGGTCTTGCCCTCGATGGCCTCGAGCATGGCGCCACCACCGGTCGAAACGTAGGATACCTTGTCGGCAAGGCCGAACTTGTTGACGGCTGCTACCGAGTCACCACCGCCCACGAGCGAGTAGGCTCCGTTCTGGGTTGCCTCGGCTACATACTTGGCGATTTCGCCGGTGCCGTGTGCAAAGTTCTCAAACTCAAACACGCCCACGGGACCGTTCCACAGGATGGTCTTGGAGTCGAGGATGATCTTCTTCCAGTTTTCAAGCGATGCTTCGCTGGCATCCATGCCCTCCCAACCGTCGGGAATGTTGTAGATGTCAACAGTCTG
>CACYAW010000083.1 GCA_902772455.1 uncultured Bacteroidales bacterium | reverse complement strand
GCATTGAGCTGCGCCGTGGTGATGGTGCCGCTGGGATACTGGCTCAGCAGGTAGGAGCGGAAGGTCGCGTCAGGGAAGTTGGTGGCGTTGATCGTCACATCGGCATGGGCAGCGAGTGCCGCCAGCAGTACCGCCAGTGAAAAAAGTAAAAGTTTCTTCATAATAGTTATCTTTTAATTAGTTAATAAATCTGCGTTCCAATTCTTCAGTAATGCCGCAAATATAATAATTATCGTTCATTTATCCAATAAAAATCCAGCTAAATTCTTACTTTTCCTCGCAGATTGATTAATGATTAGAGATTTGTGGGGCATCCGCGATTATGCTCGCGTTGCTCGCAGCTTAGAGCTTAGAGTTTAGAGCTTAGAGAAGCATACGCATATGCGAGCTGGGATCGCAGTTTAGGGTTTAGATCTTAGGGTTTAGAGAGCATCCGCGTTCTTTTGGCCTCACTCCAGGTCGCTAAGTTGCTGATTTGGAAGATAAGAAAGACAAGAAGGACAAATATGGATTTATTGTCCTTCTTGTCTTCAAGAAGTTCTTTGAGCCTTAGCGTGAGGCTAAGCTATGGGATTACTTCAGGTAGGTGTAGCGGTAGTCGGTGGGCGACACGAGGGTCTCCTTGATGACGCGCGGGATAATCCAGCGGATGAGGTTGAACTCACCACCGGCCTTGTCGTTGGTACCGCTGGCACGGGCACCACCGAAGGGCTGCATACCCACAACAGCACCGGTCGGCTTGTCGTTGATGTAGAAGTTACCGGCGGCATAGCAGAGCTTCTCGGTGAGCTTCTCGACCTCGAGGCGGTCACGGCCCCAAACGGCACCGGTCAAACCATAAGGCGAGGTCTCGTCACACAGGCGGGCAGTCTCGTTCACCTTGTCGTCGTCATAGGGGTAAACCGTCAGCACGGGGCCGAAGATTTCCTCTTCCATCGACTTGAAGCGGGGATTGGTGGTCTCGATCACGGTGGGCTCAACAAACCATCCTTTCTTCTTGTCGCACTTGCCACCGATGACGATCTTGGCGTCGTCGGCCTGCTTGGCGTAGTCGATATAGCTCTTGCACTTGTCGAACGAAGCCTCGTCGATCACGGCGTTGATGAAGTTCATGGGATCCATGACATCGCCCATCTTCACCTCTTTGCACATGGCCTTGATATCCTTCAGCACGTCGGGCCACAGGCTCTTGGGGATGTACATGCGCGAAGCGGCCGAGCACTTCTGGCCCTGGAACTCAAACGCACCGCAGAAGGCAGCCGTAGCCACGGCCTTCTTGTCAGCACTGGGATGAACAAAGATGAAGTCCTTGCCACCGGTCTCGCCCACGAGACGGGGGTAGGAGATGTACTTGTCCACGTTCAGGCTGGCCTGCTTCCACAGGCTCTTGAAGGTGGCGGTGCTGCCGGTGAAGTGGATGCCGCTGAAGTACTTGCTCTCGGTAGCCACCTCGCCGATAAGGGCGCCGCTGCCGGGCAGGAAGTTGATGACGCCGTCGGGCAGACCGGCTTCCTTGTAGAGCTGCATCAGGTAGTAGTTGCTCAGCAGGGCGGTGGTGGAGGGCTTCCACAGGGCCACGTTACCCATCAGGACGGGCGTCATGCACAGGTTGCTGGCAATCGAGGTGAAGTTAAACGGGGTGACAGCCAGAATAAAGCCCTCGAGGGGACGATACTCGGTGTGGTTCAACTGGCCCACGCCGTCCTTGGGCTGCATGGCGTAGATCTTGCTGGCATAGTGCACGTTGTAGCGGAAGAAGTCGATGGTCTCGCAAGCCGAGTCGATTTCGGCCTGGTAGAAGTTCTTGCTCTGGCCCAGCATGGTTGCTGCATTCATGATGGGACGGTACTTGGTGGCAAGCAGTTCGGCCATCTTCATCACGATAGCGGCGCGGGTGGTCCAGGGAGTGCGGCTCCACTCTTTCCATGCCTTCATGGCAGCGTCGATCGCCATCTTGATTTCTTTCTTGGTCACCTTGTGGTAGGTGGCCAGCACGTGCTTGTGGTCGTGAGGACAGGTCACTTGACCCGTGTCACCGGTGCGGATTTCCTTGCCACCGATGATGATGGGGATGTCAACCACGATTTTGCTCTGGCGCTCGAGTTCAGCCTCAAGAGCGACGCGCTCGGGAGAACCGGGCATATAGGCCTTCACCGGCTCATTGGCGGGAAGGGGGAAATTGATAATAGCGTTATTCATTATGTTAAGTTTTTAGTTTCTAGTTTCTAGTCCTTAGTTTCTAGTAACTAGTTTCTGGTTTTTTTGTTTTTGGGTTGAAAATAGTTGATTTGTGGGTAGAGCCAGAGCCAAAGCCCCTAAACTCTAAACTTCAAGCATCGCAAGTGCTGGCACTCGCGATGCTTGAATAAAGATTTATCCGAACATCTGCTCGAAGGTTTTCTTGATGATGGCGATGGCCTCAAGAAGTTCTTCCTTGGTGATGCACAAGGGAGGAGCGAAGCGGATGATATGGTCGTGGGTGGGCTTGGCGAGCAGGCCGTTGTCACGCAGCTTGAGGCAGATGTCCCAAGCGGTCTTGCCCTCGACGGGCTTGGTGACGATAGCGTTCAACAGACCGCGGCCGCGCACTTGAACGATGAACGGTGAATTGATTTTCTCAATCTCCTCGCGGAAGATCTTACCCATCTTCTCGGCATTCTGCACGAGCTTCTCGTCCTTCACTACCTTCAGTGCCTCGACGGCAACGCGGGCTGCCAGGGGGAAGCCGCCAAAGGTTGAGCCGTGCTCACCGGGCTTCACGTTGAGCATGATGTCGTCGTCGGCCAAGCAAGCCGATACGGGCAGCACACCACCACCCAGGGCCTTACCCAGGATCACGATGTCAGGACGGATGCCGTCGTGCTCGCTGCACAGCATCTTACCCGTGCGGGCGATACCGGTCTGCACCTCATCGGCAATGAACAGCACGTTGTGCTCATGGCACAGGTCGAAGCATTTCTTCAGGTAGCCGTCATCGGGAACGAAGACGCCAGCCTCGCCCTGGATGGGCTCAGCGATGAAGGCAGCGACTTCCTTGCCGTGCTCCTTCAGGGCCTTCTCAAGAGCCTTGGTGTCGTTGTAGGGGATACGGATGAAACCAGGAGTCAGAGGACCGTAGTTGGCAAAACTGTCGGGGTCGTTGCTCATGGTGATGATGGTAACGGTGCGTCCGTGGAAGTTGCCCTCGCAGCAGATGATCTTCACCTTGTCGTTGGGGATACCTTTCTTAACAACACCCCAACGGCGAGCGAGCTTCAGGGCGGTCTCAACGCCCTCGGCACCGGTATTCATAGGCAGCACTTTGTCATAGCCGAAGTAAGAGTGCATGAATTTCTCATACTCGCAGAAAGCCTCGTTGTAGAAAGCGCGGGAGGTCAGACAAAGCTTGTTGGTCTGGTCCTTCAGAGCCTTCACGATACGGGGGTGGCAGTGACCCTGGTTTACAGCGGAGTAGGCCGACAGGAAGTCGAAGTACTTCTTGCCCTCAACATCCCATACATAGATGCCCTTACCCTTCTTCAACACGACGGGCAGGGGATGGTAGTTGTGAGCGCCATAGCGATCCTCCATTGCAATGTAACTCTTGGTCTTTGCACCCAGGGGATTGGGCTTGCTGCAATCTACACTCTTACAATTACACGGTTTTTTTGCTGTTGGTTTCTTCATTGGTTAAGTTGATTGTTATTAAGTTGTTAATGTTAAAATGAAATTCTGGTTGCAAATATAATTTATAAATATGAAAACTCGATAGGGTTTTACATTATTTAACGCACATGACTTATCAACGTAACCATTCAGCCGTTTGGCCTCTCGCAAAGGCGCAAAGACGCTAAGCTTTTAGGATAATTGTTTGTGGTAATACACAATGTGCAATGGCCACAGAATTGATTAATGATAGTATGATGGCATATCCCATCTTTCATCATCTGTGTAATCGAATATTAATATCTTAGCGACTTGGCGCCTTAGCGTGAGGTATTTCAGAAGGCGTCTGTCAACAAAAAAAGGCCGCCCCGCTGGTATTGTGCAGGGCGGCCTGGATGCCTGTAGCCAGGGCGGTGACGTGATGTCAATGCTGGCTGTCGTCTTCGGGTTCGGCAGCATGTTTTTTGGAGCGGCGTTCTTTCTTGCTCGTCTCACTGCTGCTGGTGTCTTTCTCTTCTTTAAGGTCAATCTCGTTACGGTCTTTGTCGACAACCTTATATTCGAGGTAATTGAGCGACTGGTCGGGCAGGATGCGGAATTTGCGTTTGAATTCCCTGCGCCATTTCCAGTACTCACTCATGATACCTTTCTTGAGATAGGCATCGACAAACGGATGGACATACATAATGAAGTTGCTCACGTTCAACGTGTGGACAAGATAATCAATCTTGTCTTTCAACTTGTCGGTAAATAGCAGCGAGGGTTGCACTTCGCCTTTGCCGCCGCATGACGGGCAGGTCTCGGCGGTGGCAATGTCCAGTGCCGGCCTTACGCGCTGTCGCGTGATCTGCATCAGTCCGAATTTGCTCAGTGGCAGGATATTGTGGCGGGCACGGTCTTTTTGCATCACTTCCCGCATGTGCTTGTACAGCTCGGTGCGGTGATCGGCATTGGCCATGTCAATGAAGTCGATGACGATGATGCCGCCCATGTCTCTGAGGCGCAGCTGTCGCGCAATCTCATCGGCAGCGAGCAGGTTAACGTTCAGGGCGTTGCTCTCCTGGTCGGTGCTGGTGCGCGAGCGGTTGCCGGAATTCACGTCGATGACGTGAAGGGCCTCGGTGCTCTCTACGATTATGTATGCGCCCGACTTAAAGGATACCGTTTTGCCAAACGAGGACTTGATTTGCTTGGTGATGCCAAATTTATCAAAGATGGGTGTGTCCTCGCTGTACAGTTTCACGATATCACTGCGATCGGGGGCTATCAGGTTCACATAGTCGTGGATTTGTTCATATACCTCGGCATTGTTGACTTGAATGCTCTCAAATTCGGGACTCAGGATGTCCCTGATTTCACCGACGGCACGGCTTTCTTCCTCATAGACGAGGGTGGGGGGAGTGGCTTGCTGGACCTTGGCAATGGCGTCGTCCCAAGCCTTGAGCAGTATCCTGAGCTCGGCGTTGAGCTCAGCGGCCTTCTTGTTCTCGGCCGATGTGCGAACAATGACCCCGAAATTCTTGGGTTTCATGCTCTCGATGAGCCGGCGTAGGCGCGTCTTCTCGGCGTGATCCTTGATCTTTTGCGACACCGAGATGCGGTCATTAAAGGGTGTCAGCACCAGGAAACGTCCTGTGAAGGTGATTTCGGTCGTCAGGCGTGGGCCCTTGGTGGAGATGGGCTCCTTGGCAATTTGTACCAGTAACTCTTGTCCCTGAGTGAGCAGGTCGGTAACGGTGCCGTGCTTGTTGGTCTCAGGCTGGTTCTTCACCTTGCTGATGCTGGTTGGTCGCTTGTTAGGATTTTCGCGTACCGTCTGGATGTATTGAGAGAATGTGTTGAACTGTGAACCCAAATCAAGGTAGTGAAGGAATGCGTCCTTGGAGTGTCCCACGTTGACAAACGCGGCATTCAGTCCCGGCATCAGCTTCTTTACCTTGGCAAGGTAGAGGTTGCCCACGGCATAGGAGGCATCTCGTGTCTCCCGCTGCAAGGTCACGAGGCGGCCGTCTTCGAGCAGCGCCGTCGTCATCTCCCTGGGCGTGACGTCAACTACTAGTTCACTTCTCATCGCAGTTGGTGTGGGTGAAATACATGTAAATGATAATGATGTCAGTATATATCAAACCGTGGTCGATATATTGCACGATGCCACTGGGCCGGGGGCTGTCCCGCTGGACATGGGCTAGCGTGGACGTGCGAGGGTTTCAAGTTGCCTTGAATTAAACGACAGGAACAAACCAATCGACTTGATGAAGGGTCGCTGACCCGACATGTGTGCCAATTCGTTTGTTCCCGCTATTTCACAGTCGTCATAGAATAGTAAACGTGGAAAATGATAGTTTACTTCTTGTTTTTGTGACGATTCTTGCGAAGTCTTTTTTTACGCTTGTGCGTTGCCATCTTGTGGCCTTTACGTTTCTTTCCGTTTGGCATAGTCGTAAAAATTAATAATAAATTTAATGATGTATCAATAAAGTTGTTGTCTGGATTGAGTGGGTAAATCGCTGCGATCGCGCAATTACTTCACCTGCTCCATGAACACCTTGGCGGGCTTGAAAGCCGGAATCTTGTGCTCCGGAATGATGATAACGGTGTTTTTGCTGATATTGCGGGCGGTCTTCTGTGAACGGGTCTTCACGATGAAGCTGCCAAAACCACGCAGGTAAACATTCTCGCCATTGGCCAGTGAGTCCTTTACGGCGTCCATGAACTTTTCAACGGTCTCGAGAACCGATGCTTTGTCGATTCCGGTGGATTGAGCGATCTCTCTAACGATTTCTGCTTTAGTCATTGTATTGTAAATTTAATTTCTAGGTTAAATATTAAATAATTGAACTCTGATGTAAATGCTTGACCGACAGGTTTTTGCACTCGACGTTTTGAAAAAAGCGTCAAATAAAAAGCGCTCAAAAATGAGCCCCTCTCGATTTTGCGACTGCAAATATCGGCATTTTTTTCTAATTAAGCGCTAATATTCAGCATTTTTTGCAATTTTTTTTTGATTTTCACCGCTTTTGGTCTCGACGCTCTCGGTTTTGTGTCTAAATTGGTATTTTGTTTTGAAGGATAGCGCCTTGTTTGAGAGTTTTTACTAATTTTGCACCTGCTTATGGAACAAGAACAGAAATTGAAAATCGAAGAAGACATCGTCAAGATGCTCAAGACGGTCTATGACCCTGAGCTTCCCGTGGATGTCTATAGTTTGGGGCTTATCTACAAGATTGACCTCAACGATGAGGGGCACGTTGATATCGACATGACGCTTACCGCTCCCAATTGCCCCATTGCTGACTTCATCTTTGAGGATGTCAGGCAAAAGGTTGAGAGCGTTGATGGCGTCACCAGCGCCACAGTCAACCTGGTGTTCGAGCCCGAGTGGGACCCCCGCATGATGACCGAGGAGGCCAAGCTCGAGTTGGGCATGATGTGAACAGTTAACAGTTAAAAGTTAACAATGTACAGTTAACTGATAGATACTTGTAAATGGCTCGCGAGAACACATATTTTATTTCAGACCTCCATCTGGGTGCGAAATACATGCACAACCCGCTGGAACGCGAGCGTTGTGTGTGCCGTTTCCTGGACAGCATCCGTGACAATGCCGCCGAGCTTTACCTGCTGGGCGACATCTTGGACTACTGGTATGAGTACAAATATGTGGTGCCGCGCGGCTACATCCGTTTCCTGGGAAAATTGGCCGAATTGGCCGATCAGGGCGTGAAACTCACCTGGGTGACCGGCAATCACGATGTGTGGCTCTTCGACTACCTGCGCGACCAGTTGAATATGACTGTCCTCAAGGGGCACACCGTCATCGAGAGCCAGGGCAAGCGCATCCTCATCGCTCATGGCGATGATGTGGGCGTGCAACCCGCGATGTACCGTTTTACGCGCTGGTGCTTTTATAATAAGGTGTGCCAGTGGCTCTATGCCGCTATCCATCCCCGTTGGACCTATCCCATCGCTACCGGATGGTCTAACGAGAACCGCACCCGCCGCGATCCTGTCGAGCAGCAGGCCATCTCAGAGCGTGCCGCAAGCCGCCTGATGGATTTCTCCCGCGACTACTATCGCCAGCACCCTGATGTCGAGGCCTTCGTCTATGGCCACATCCACCTCGCCCGTCTCAACGGGCCCACCGATGACATGCCGCCCGTCATCATGCTGGGAGAATGGATCTCGTTGAACTCCTATGCCGTGCTTGACCCGTCCGGAACCTTCTCTCTCAAGTATTTTGATAAAAAAGAGTAAATTTTTTGCAATCGTTTGAATAGCTGAATATCAGTAAGATAGTTGGCGGCAGGAGACGATTTGGCAAATTATATGTTATAAAACATAAAAATTTTGATTACTAGTTTCAAAAAATGGCTGTACATTTGCGCCATAAACCTGAAACAATCTTTTTTACCTTAGAAATTTTACCTATTTGAAACCTAAAAAGGAATTTTAAGCCGAGGCTTAAGGTTCCTTTTTAAATTTTTATACCATATGTTTTGAATTTTGCATGCCGTTATGGTAAAATATAGTACTTTTGCCGCGTTTTTTGTTTTAATCGCATATTTAAACCATCAAATTTAAAGTATCAAATGAAAAAGATTGTACATCCTTGTGTTTTGTTATTTAGCTTGTTTACCATGCTGGCTGCTCCGTTTCAGGCGGTGGCCGACGATAACTATAAGCGTGGTGATACCGATGGGGATGAACAGGTGACGATTAATGATGTGTCGGTGTTAGTGGATTATCTCTTGAGTGGTGAATGGCCCAGTGCGCAAGAGCCTGAGGAAAAGCCCGAGGTGAAGTACTACGATATCTATGATATGGTGTCTTTCAAGATGGTCAAGGTCAAGGGCGGCACGTTTACCATGGGCGCTACCAACGAGCAGGACACCTGTGCGCTCGACAACGAGAGGCCCGCTCATGAGGTGACATTATCCGATTATTGGATCGGTGAATTTGAGGTGACCCAGGAAATGTGGGTCGCCCTGATGATGGAGAACCCCAGCTGGCATTCCAAACGCAATGGCTTTGTAGAGGACTTGCGACGTCCTGTTGAGAAGGTCTCCTGGGATGACTGTCAAAGTTTCATCGCTGGACTGAATTCCGTCTTGGGCACCAACTTCCGTCTGCCCACCGAGGCAGAGTGGGAATTTGCGGCACGTGGCGGCAACAAGAGCAAGGGCTACCTGTATGCCGGCAGCAACAATGTTGACGAGGTGGCTTGGTATAATTTGACTGACGTCAATGGTGAATACTTCTCGACACAAACCGTTCGCACCAAACAGCCTAACGAGTTGGGCATTTATGACATGAGCGGCAATGTGATGGAGTGGTGCCAGGATTGGTATAAGCCTTACACTGGCGAAGCCCAGACCAACCCGACTGGCCCCATTGTGGGCACTGACCACGTTTATCGTGGTGGTGGCTGGACGACAGGTGCCGACAAATGCCGTGTCACTTACCGCTATGGTTCCAGCAGCAAGGCCAATGGCATCGGATTCAGGCTGGCCATGTCTGCCGAATAACCGCAGCGCGCCATCCATCCATACGTTAGAGAATAATACAACTCCATGATTTTGCAGTCATTGTTGCTGCAGAATCATGGAGTTTGTTAGTTTCTTTTCTTGAAACTATTTTTTCATTAAGCCTTTAGATCCAAAAAATATGTACTCAAACGGTTCAACACGATTGAAGGTCCCATCCACTTGAACATGATAATCGTCGTCCCATGATCTCCATTGAGCATCAAAACTGTCATCTTCCAAGTTCTTGAAAGATAGCCAATATCCCCAATTTTCATGGTCATTTAGATATAAATAACCCGTTGTCGGATCTGCACTATTGACAATTATATCGGTGTCAAAGGGCCACATAACTACAATTTTTCCAGCATACTCAGCATACCATATATCATCGGGAATGTAATCTGCAAATTTACATGCATAGTATACCGTAAGATCCTCAGTAACAATTAAGAAGGCACTTTCTGTGTAAACGCCATCTTCGTCTATTTCAGAACCTATAAATAGATTATTGCATTTCCAATAGCCGACCAGCATGGCTTTTGCATCCTCGACAGTAGTGGGAGCTGCCACTTCCTCAAAGGTTACTTCCTCAATGTTTGCGGTTTTGAATCGATGACGAGCAATGCCATAGCCAATACACTTATAATCTTTTTCATTGTCATTTCTTGATTTTAATGGTTGATTTGTTTGCGTGGATAAGGTAAATGCCCTGCTCGCGGTCGGCAAGGCTGATGTTGAGTGAACCTGACTGGCTGGTGCGGTAGGTGCCCAGCTGCTGACCTTGCAGGTTGCAGACGGTCACTATCGTGTTGGCGGCAAAACCGGTCAACTCGACGCCATCGCCCACAAAGCGGATCAATTCAGTGTTTTGGACTTCGGTGATGCCTGATGGCACCTCTGAGACCTCATCAAAATAGATGCGTGCAATATCCGACATGGGATATTCGACAGTGGCTTTTAGGCTGGTGATCACGAGGTTGTCGCCCTCAACGGTCCAAACCGGCTCTTCGGTGAAGACATAACCGACCTGTTCCTCGCTGTTGGTCACCACATAAAAC
>CACYAW010000082.1 GCA_902772455.1 uncultured Bacteroidales bacterium | reverse complement strand
GCGCGACATCCGCAACCAGATCTATAACAAGATGATTTCGTTGCCCATCGGCTTCTTCTCCAACGAGCGCAAGGGCGACGTGATGGCGCGCATGAGCGGTGACGTGACCGAGGTCGAGAACTCCATCATGACGTCGCTCGACATGCTGTTCAAGAACCCCATCATGATCATCGCGTGCCTGGTGATGATGATTGTCATCAGCTGGCAACTGACGCTGTTCGTGCTCGTGCTGCTGCCCGTTGCCGGATGGATCATGGGCAGTGTGGGCAAGCGCCTGAAACGCGTCTCGCTCGAGGGACAGAACCAGTGGGGCGTGCTGCTGAGCAATATCGAAGAGACCATCGGCGGCCTGCGCATCGTCAAGGCCTTCAATGCCGAGGACAAGGTGCGCCGCCGCTTTGAAGGCGAAAACGAGAAATACCGCTCCATCCAGACGCGCATGAACCGCCGCTATGTGCTCGCCCACCCCATGAGCGAGTTCCTGGGCACGCTCACCATCGCCATCGTGCTGTGGTTTGGCGGCACGCTGATCCTGGGCGGCCATGGCGGTAACCTCACCGCTCCCAAGTTCATCTACTACATGGTGATCTTCTACAACATCATCAACCCCGCCAAGGATCTGTCCAAGGCCGCCTACTCCATCCAGCGCGGTCTGGCCTCGATGGAGCGTATCGACAAGATTCTGGCTGCCGACAATCCCATCAAGAGCCCCGAGCATCCCGTGTCATTGACCAAGATGGAACAGGGCATCCACTATAAAGATGTGCGGTTCCGCTACGGCGACGCTTGGGTCATCGACGGCGTGTCACTCGACATCAAGCGGGGACAAACGGTGGCCCTTGTGGGCCAGAGCGGCAGCGGCAAGACAACGATGGCCGACTTGCTGCCGCGCTTCTATGACGTGCAGGAAGGCAGCATCAGCATCGACGGCACCGACATCCGCCAGTTTAACGTGAGCGACCTGCGCGGCCTGATGGGTAATGTGAACCAGGAGGCCATCCTGTTCAACGACACTTTCTACAACAACATCACCTTTGGCGTGGAAAGCGCCACACGGGAGCAGGTCGAGGAAGCCGCCCGCATCGCCAACGCCTATGACTTTATCATGGCCAGCGAACAAGGCTTTGACACCAACATCGGCGACAGGGGGTGCAAACTCTCAGGCGGCCAGCGCCAGCGCATCAGCATAGCGCGCGCCATCTTAAAGAATCCTCCTATCCTCATCCTCGACGAGGCCACCAGCGCACTCGACACCGAGAGCGAACACCTGGTGCAGGACGCGCTCGACAAACTGATGCGCAACCGCACCACGCTGGTCATTGCCCACCGCTTGAGCACCATCAAGGGGGCAGACCTGATCTGCGTGATGCAGGACGGCCGCATCATCGAACGCGGCACCCACGACGAACTCATCGCCCGCCAGGGAGCCTACAAGCACCTGGTGGATATGCAGACGTTCTAGATCATCTAGATCATCTAGAGTATCTAGACAATCTAGAATATCTAGATTACCAGAAGAAAAAAAAATAAAGATATTGTGTAGTTTTTTAGTTCCCACTTGCGTCTAAAGGGCAAAAATGATTTTGTAATGGAAATCAACGAAGCTGAATTTGCGCGCATCATCCGCGAGAACAAGGGCACCATCTACACGGTGTGCTACATGTTCTCCAAGGACAAGGAGGAGGTCGATGACCTCTTCCAGGAAGCGCTCATCAAGTTGTGGCAGGGTTGTGCCTCCTTTCAGGGCAAGAGCGACTTGAAGACCTGGATCTACAAGGTCACTCTGAACTCCTGCATCTCCATCGACCGCAAGAAAAAGAGCCACAAGACTCAACCGCTCATGGAGGGCATCGACCTGTTTGACAAGAACGATGCCGACAACAAGCAGACTGACATGCTTCATGCCCGCATCCAGCGGCTTCAACCCTTTGACCGTGCTATCGTGCTGTTGTGGCTCGAGAACATGAGTTATGACGAGATCGCCCAAATCGTGGGCATCAACGTCAAGAACGTGTCGGTGCGCCTCTACCGCATCAAGGAACAACTCAAACAGATGAACTGAACTAACTACACGACCTATATGGAAACACAAAACAACACATTCAATGAGTTTGAACTTGACGATTTGCGTCAGCAAATTGAAGACCTCAAGAACAAAGTCAATAAGCAAGGACGCCTTAATGAGGAACTCGTGAAAAAAGCCATCCAGGGCAAGATGAGGGGTGTTCACGGCATCATCCTCAAACTCGCTATTGTCGCCATCGACGTGTCGCACATGGGTGATGACCTGGTAGGCACCGCCAACAAACTCGTCAAGATGAAAAGAAACCGCGTCATCGGCCAGCGCATCGGCATCGGAGTGGCACTGCTGTGGCTGGCATGGTTCTGCTATGAATACTTCATGCTGAATAGCGTTTATGGCACTGAAGCGGCCTGGTTCAGTATGATTGGAATCCTTGTCGGAGCCTTAATCGGCGGCCTCATCGGCATACGCATCTTCAACAAAATGCAGCGCGCCAACGATGAGATGATTGACCAGATCAACGAATTCACCCACGAACAGTGACTTCCCAAATCATCGGCAGTCATGAACGAGAAAACAAAAAAATATCTGAGCAACGCCATGTCCGCCATCGGCATAGTTATCCTATCCGTCAATCTTGTGGAGTCTATCTTCTTCAATGTCTTTGACAAGTGGACCGATTCGCTGCTCGGCGTTCTGGGAGTGGGACTTATCCTAGGCGGCGGGCTGCTCCGAAGATGGAAGCAAAACATGAGCCTAGTCAGCAAAACGATGATTATTCTCACGGATATCCTGTTGGTGGTGGCAGTCATCATCACGCTGATTGGCCGGCAGGACTCATTCCTCTTAGGCTTCGGCGAGGGCATTATGCTAGTGGCATTCCTCACTTACATCATTCTCTTTTTCAGGACTGAGTATAAGAGCGAATGACAAGCCACTCTGTTGTCCAAGAAGTGGTGCCAGATGTGTGCAATGCAAGGACATGACGAGAAAAAACAAAAACAAAATGCTCATATTCTAAAAAATAGACTATCTTTGCGGGTTAGTTTGGAAGTTTTAACTCAACTTAGTGAAACTAAACCGTTACTGAACAAGTCTAACAATAAACTTGAAATACAGTATATATCACTTTATAAAACCAATTTTATTCAATCACATGAAGATGAAAAAAATCTTTGCTGTAATGTTCATGATGATCATGGCATTCAGCGTGAATGTTACCAAGGCTCAGCAGATGGGTCCCATCCCCGTCGATGACCAGGTGCGTGTCGGTAAGTTGGATTGCGGACTGACCTATTACATCCGCCACAACGACTATCCCGAGCACCGCGTGAACTTCTACATCGCACAGCGCGTGGGTTCCATCCAGGAGGAGGAGAGCCAGCGCGGTCTGGCCCACTTCCTGGAGCACATGGCCTTTAACGGCAGTGAGCACTTCAATGGTGAGGGCAAGAGCATTATCGACTATACCCGCTCGCTGGGTGTAGCCTTCGGTAAGGACTTGAACGCCTATACCAGCATTGCCGAGACCGTTTACAACATCAACGACGTGCCCAGCACCCGCCAGAGCGCTATCGACTCATGCTTGTTGATTCTCAAGGACTGGAGCAACGGCCTGTTGCTCACCGACGAGGAGATCGACAAGGAGCGTGGCGTGATCCACGAGGAGTGGCGTCTGCGCCGCAGCGCCCAGCAGCGCATGCTCGAGAACCAGCTCGAGACCCTGTATCCGGGTTCGAAGTACGGCAAGCGCATGCCCATCGGTCTGATGAGCGTGGTTGACAACTTCAAGTATAATGAGCTGCGCGACTATTACCACAAGTGGTATCGTCCCGACAACCAGGCTCTGGTTATCGTGGGTGATGTGGACGTTGACCACATCGAGGCCCAGATCAAGGAGCTCTTCAAGGGCCTGCCCGCTCCTGATCCCAACGCCGCCCAGGTTGTTGACGAGCCCGTTCCCGACAACGAGGAGCCCATCATCGTCATCGACAAGGACAAGGAGCAGCAGTACAGCCAAGTAATGGTGATGTTCAAGCATGAGACCTTCCCCAAGGAGATGAAGGGTGACTTGATTTACATGCTCACCGATTATGCCACCAGCATGATGGGTAGCATGCTCAATGACCGCTTGAGCGAGAAGGCCCAAGAGCCTGACTGCCCCTACATCCAAGCATCGGCTTATGACGGCAACTACCTGTTTGCCAACACCGTTGACGCCTTCACCCTGGGCATCATGCCCAAGGAGGGAATGGCCGAAGCCGCCACTCAGGCTGTTGTTACCGAGGCCATGCGTGCCGCCAAGCACGGCTTTACCGCTACCGAGTATGAGCGTGCCAAGGAGGAATACCTGAGCCGTCTCGAGCGCCAGTACAACGAGCGCAACAAGATTTCCAACGGCCGTCTTGCCGCCCAGTACTACCGCAACTATCTTGACAACGAGCCCATGCCCTCGATTGAGCAGGAGTATGAAATCATGAAGCAGATTGTGCCCATGATTCCCATTGACATCGTTAACCAGATGATGCCCGAGCTCATCAGCACCGATGGCAAGAACCTTGTTGTGATGAACTTCAACCAGGAGAAGGACGATGCCGTTTATCCCACTGCCGAGGGTTTGAAGGCCGCTGTTGACGCTGGTCTGAACGCTCAGGTTGAGGCCTTTGTGGATAACGTGAAGCAAGAGCCCCTCATCAGCAAGATGCCCAAGAAGGGTAAAATCAAAAAGGAGAACTACAACAGCCAGTTTGACTACAAGGAGCTCGAGTTGAGCAATGGCGCCCGCGTCATCCTCAAGAAGACCAACTTCAAGGAGAACGAGATCCGCATGATCGCCCGCGCCCGCGGTGGTCAGTCGCTGTATGGCGAGAACGATTGGGCCAACACCGGACTGCTGTCCTACATCACCATGATGAGCGGCAAGGGTAACTTCTCGTTCACCGAATTGCAGAAGGCTACTGCCGGCAAGCAGGCTAGCGCAAGTCTGAGCATGAACGAATATACCGACGTCGTTAGCGGCCAGTCGACCGTTAAGGACCTGGAGACCATGTTCCAGCTCGCTTACCTCACCTTCACCGACATCCGCAAGGACGAGAAGAGCTACGGCCAGTTGATGGGTCAGCTCGAGACCATGCTCAAGAACCAGGGTCTCACCCCCGAGTCGGCCTTCAGCGACTCGGTAGAGTACACCCTCAACAACCATGACTGGCGCAGCAAGCCCTTCCATGTAGAGGACCTGCAGAGCGTGAACTATGACCGCGTGCTCCAGATTGCCAAGGAGCGCACTGCCAATGCCGCCAACTATACCTTCTTCTTCGTTGGTAACTTTGACGAGGCCGTTATCCGTCCGCTCATCGAGCAGTACATCGCTTCGCTGCCTGGCAAGAGGGGTAACCTGAGCAACTGGCAGAACTTCGACACTCATCCCGAGGGCCAGACCATCAACCACTTCACCCGCAAGATGGAGACTCCCAAGGCCAACGCTCAGATCTACTGGTATGACACCAAGACTCCTTACAGCCTGGAGAACAGCATCAAGGCCGACATGCTGGGTCAAGTGCTGAGCAAGATCTACTTGCAGAAGATCCGCGAGGATGCCAGCGCTGCTTACTCGGCAGGTGCCAGCGGCTATGCCACCATCAATGGTGACCGTCCCTTCACCGCCATCGTTGCTTCTTGCCCGATGAAGCCCGAGATGAGCGACGTTGCCCTGAAGATCATGAACGAGGAGATCGTCGAGGCCTGCAAGAGCATCGATGCCACCACCTTGAAGGAGATTAAGGAGCTCATGCTCAAGGACCATGCCACCGAACTCAAGGAGAACGGTTACTGGATGCAGACGCTCATCAGCTACGTGGGCCGCGGTATTGACGACCACACCGGCTATGAGCAGATCGTCAACGCTCAGACTCCCGAGACCATCGCTGCCTTTGCCAAGCAGATCCTGGCAGCCGGCAACAAGGTTGAGGTTGTCATGCTCCCCGAGGAGTAATCCACCATTTCCAGCACCACGCTAGTGGTGCCTAACCATCACAGGAACCGAGGACTTGCAATCGCAGTCCCCGGTTCCTTATTCTTTGTTCTAGAGTATCTAGAATTTCTAGATTAACTGGAGTTTGTAGAAAAAGTTGTACCTTTGCAACCGCAAAACGACAAACAATCAATATAATGGATACAACAAGACAACAGAAAATCAGCCGCTTGGTGCAAAAGGAACTGAGCGAAATCTTTCGCCGCGAGACCGCCAAGACACGTGGCACGCTCGTGAGCGTGAGCAGCGTGCGCGTCTCACCCGACCTGAGCGTGGCCAACGTGCGCCTGAGCATCTTCCCCAGCGAGAACGCCCAAGCCATCATGGAGAGCATCAACGCCAGCGAGAAGAGCATCCGCTATGAACTGGCCCAACAGACGCGCTACCAGCTGCGCCGCTGCCCGGAATTGAAGTTCCACATCGACGATTCGCTGGACTACATCGACCACATCGACGAGCTCCTGGCCAAGGACAAGCCCAAGAGCGAGAATAATGAGGAATGAGGAATGAGGAATGAGGAGTGAGGAGTTAGGAGTTAGGAGTTAAGAGTTAAGAGTTGCATCCGCCTACTAGCAACTAGCAACTAACAACTAGAAACTAGAAACTAGAAACTAGGGACTAGAAACTAGAAACTAAGGACAAGAAAATGAGCTTGCCGTTGAAGATAGCGTGGCGCTACCTGGTGTCCAAAAAGGGGCATCAGGCGGTGAACATCATCTCGATAGTCGCCGTGTGTGGCGTGGTGGTGGCCACGGCAGCACTCATCTGTGTGCTGAGCGTCTTTAACGGATTTCGCGGACTCATCATGGGCCGACTGGCCATGCTTGACCCTCAAGTCGCCATCACGGCCACCATGGGTAAGGTCATCAACGATGCCGACAGCGTGATTGATGTGGTGAGTGCCATTCCTGGCGTGGAACGCGCCATTCCCGTCATCGAGGACCAGGCGTTAGCCATCTATGCCCAGATGCAGATGCCTGTTCGCCTCAAGGGCGTCCCCGACGATTACAACACGATGAGCCAGATGGATTCGGTCATCGTTGACGGCCAGTGGAAACTGCGGGACCAGGTGTCACGCTATGCCGTAGCGGGTGCCGGACCTGCCATCAGGCTGATGGTGAGGCCCGATTTCCTGGGCATGGTTCGCTTGTATGCCCCACAACGTCAAGGACGTGTCAATATCGCCAACCCGATGGGGGCCTTCAGGCAGGACTCGGTGTTTGTGTCAGGCATCTTCCAAGTGCAGCAAAACAGCTATGATGCCGACCTCATCTATGTTCCTCTGGAAATGGCACAGGAGCTGTTCGACTATGAGACCGAAGCCACCCAAATCGAGATAAAACTCACCCATGACGCTAACGAGCAGCAGGTCATGAACCACATCGCCAGCGCCCTGGGCAGCAGCTATCAGGTAAAAAACCGCCTGATGCAGCAGCGAGAGGCCTACCGACTGGTGAACATCGAGAAATGGATGGCATTCCTGCTATTGTCCTTCATTCTGGTCATCGCCACCTTTAACGTCATCAGCACCCTGTCGCTGCTTATCATCGAGAAAGATGACAGTATCGCCACACTGCGGGCACTGGGAGCCAACGACACCCAAATATCCCGCATTTTTGTCCTGCAGGGCTGGCTGATCACCTTGACCGGCGCCATCACCGGCGTGATTATCGGGCTCATCCTGTGCCTCTGCCAACAGCAGTTTGGCTGGCTGCACCTGAGCGGCGACCCCGCCAACATGATTATCAGCGCCTACCCTGTCGAGGTTCATTTTACCGACGTACTCGTCACGCTGGGCCTTGTTGCCGCCGTGGGTCTGCTCACCGGTATGGTCACCGCCCTGATCATGCGGCGGCGCCTGAAACGTCTAACGACCAAAAACTAAAAACTAAAAACTAAGGACTATAAACTAAAATATATGCTAACCATCAATTCTTACGACGAATTTGCCTCGCATCTGGGCGAGGAACTCGGTGCCAGCGAATGGCTCACCGTGGACCAGGACCGTATCAACATGTTTGCCGACGCCACACTTGACCACCAGTGGATTCATGTGGACGTGGAACGCGCCAAGGCCGAGAGCGCCTATCACAGCACCATTGCCCACGGCTACCTGACCATGTCGCTGATTCCCCACCTGTGGAACCAGATCATTGAAGTCAATAACCTGGAGATGCAGGTCAACTACGGCATGGACAAGATGCGCTTTGGCCAGCCCGTGATCACCGGCAGCCGTGTGCGCCTGGTGACCAAGCTGCACAACATTGCCGACTTGCGCGGCATCTGCAAAGCCGAGATCGACTTCAAGATGGAAATCGAGGGACAGCGCAAGCCGGCCTTGCAAGGCATTGCCTCGTTCCTGTACTACTTCAAGAAATGACCATCCACATCATCAACGGACCGAACCTGAACCTGGTGGGCGTGCGTGAGCCCGAGGTATACGGCAACCGCTCGCTCGACCAGTACCTGCAAGAATTGGCCAAGCAGTTTCCCCAGCACGATATTGACATTTATCAGAGCAACATCGAGGGGGAGATTGTGGACCGCCTGCAGGCCGTGGGTTTTGACGACTGCGGCATCATCCTGAATGCCGGCGGCTATACCCACACGTCGGTGGCTATCGCCGATGCCATTGCCGCCATCACCGCCCCCGTTGTGGAAGTCCACATCAGCAACATCTACAGCCGCGAACCTTTCCGCCACAAGTCTCTTTTGTCCCCCGTCTGCAAGGGCATCATCGCCGGCTTCGGCCTCGACAGCTACCGCCTCGCCCTCCACTCCCTTACCCAGCTGCCCTGATCAAACAACTTGAACAACATTGAACAACAAAAACAACTTTCTATTATGATTGACACCATCAAATTAAGAGAGCATATCTATGATGTTGTCGGTGCTGTTCACAATGTTCACAAGGTACTGGGACCGGGATTAAATGAGTCTTGTTATCAAGAAGGGCTACAGATTGAGTTCATTCAAAAAAAGATACCGTTCAAAAAGGAAGTCTCTTTCCATCCCTCTTATCAAGGCATAACAATGAATGCGACATTCCGCTTAGACTTTCTATGCAAAGACGATATCGTAGTTGAATGTAAATCTGTTCCCAAATTGATAGCCGATCATCGGGCACAATTATTTAATTATATGAGATTACTCAAGTTGCCTTGTGGCATCTTGGTAAATTTCTTACCACAATACGCAGAAATTGAACGTTATTTCTATGATGATGAAAAGCAAATAATCGTTCCTGCAAATCGGGTGGTTCAAGGACACAGAAAGGAGGCTTTATAATAAAGAGTTGTGCCAGTTGTTTTTTGTTGTTCCTGTTGTTTGAAATAATAGCGTTGTTTGAGAACAAATCAAATTGTTTGAGTGATGAGTGAGGAGTTAGAGGAGTATATTTTGGGGCATATCGATGAGGAGCCGGAGGTGCTGGCGCGCATCGACCATGACACGCATGTGCAGAACTACTATTGGCACATGTGCTCGGGGCATCTGCAGGGACGCCTCATCAAGATGCTGACGCGCATGATTAATCCGCGGCGGGTGCTGGAACTGGGCACCTTCAGCGGCTACTCGGCATTGTGCCTTGCCGAGGGGCTGGCCGATGACGACTGCCGTGTCGATACCATCGAGATCAATGACGAGCAGGAGGATTTCATCCGTGAGCACTTGGCCTTGTCGCCCCTGGGCAAACGCATCAGCCTGCACATTGGCGACGCCCGCGACATCGTGCCCACGCTGGGTGAACGCTACGACCTCGTCTTCATCGACGCCAACAAGCGCCAGTATGTCGAGTACTATGACCTGGTGATGGAATACCTGAACCCTGGCGGCTATATCCTCGCCGACAACACCCTGTGGGCAGGCAAGGTCGTGGACCCTAAAGCCCAACGCGAAGCGCAGACGCGCGGTATCCTTGCCTTTAACGACCATGTGAAGGAAGACCCGCGTGTCGAGAAGGTCATCATCCCCCTGCGCGACGGCCTCACCCTCATCCGCAAGAAATGAAAAAAATCCCGCGAGCCAGTGGCCTGCGGGATTTAATTCTCTAAGTCGAACGCCTTATTTCTTCTTTATGGTGGCGAAGCGTGCAAAGTTGTAGGTCTTGCCACCCACCGTCATCTCCATCACGGCGTTGCCGACATTGACGGTGACGGTCTTTTTCTGGGTCAGATGTGACTTCACCTCCTCGGCATTGATGGAACGTTTGGCTTTGGCCTTGAGATTGGCGTTGTTGGTCACACGTCCATTCTGGGAAATGCTAATCACCTCCGACTTGTAAGTGTTCTTGTCAGGCGTGAGCGTGATCTGGTCGCCATTCAATGTAAAGGTGCCCTTGATCTCGTTAACAGCGCTGATTTCCAGAGCCATCGTCTGTGCGGGTTCCGTGGCCATGGTATGCTCGGTTACTTGAGAGTATGTACCATCCTCATAGAACGTGTAGGTGTCGATGGCAGCGGTGAATGATTCATCGGCAGCGGTGATCACTTCGGGTTGGATGTTGCGCCATGAGGCGTAAATCGATTGAGCCTGTGCAGTCATTACTGCCAACAAGGCAATGAGTGAAAACAAAAACTTCTTCATAATTCAATTAGATTGTGATGACTTCGCAAAATTAAGCATTATTTTTATTACAATGTGCATGAATTGGAGTTTTTTTTTGACTGCATCAGCCATTTTTTCCACCATGCTTTTACGGATATCAGACAGAGGAAACGCCCAAAAAGTTTAAAACGCTTGAAACAGAAAGCATCATTCTCTTGTGAGCGTCTTGACTATCCCGATGATAATGAGGCCCATTAAAGAAATCGGGGCCACCCTTGATTGGCAGCCCCGATGATAGGAATTCTTCGTTCAGATCAATCAGATGAGCTTCTTGTAGCCGTACTCGGCAGCCTCGTCGAGTTCTTCCTCGATGCGGATGAGCTGGTTGTACTTGGCCATGCGGTCGGTGCGTGAGAGCGAACCGGTCTTGATCTGGCCGCTGTTGGTGGCCACGGCGATGTCGGCGATGGTCCATGACGGTGTGCCATCTCGATAGCGTCGAGGGTCTCGGTGAGCGAGCCAATCTGGTTCACCTTGATCAGGATAGAGTTGGCAGCACCCATCTTGATACCCTTCTCCAGGAACTTCACGTTGGTCACGAACAGGTCGTCACCCACGAGCTGGCAACGGTCGCCAATAGCCTTGGTGAGCTGTACCCAGCCTTCCCAGTCGTTCTCATCGAGACCGTCCTCAATCGAGTCGATGGGATACTTGGTGATGAGCTCTTCGAGATACTTGATCTGCTCGTCGCAGGTGAGTTTTTTGCCCTTGGGATCCTTTGGCTGACCGCTCTTGAGCTGACGGTAGTCGTAGTAGTACTTGCCATCCTCAATCACAGCAAACTCGCTGGCAGCGCAGTCCATGGCAATCTTCACGTCGTCACCGGGCTTGTAACCGGCATCCTTGATGGCTTGAACGATGCTGTCGAGAGCATCCTCGATGCCGTCGAGTGCGGGAGCGAAACCACCCTCATCACCCACAGCAGTGCTCAGGCCGCGCTTCTTGAGCAGCTTAGCCAGAGCGTGGAATACCTCAGCACCCATGCGTACGGCCTCGACCTCGGTCTTGGCACCAACGGGACGGATCATGAACTCCTGGAAGGCGATGGGAGCGTCGCTGTGTGCACCACCGTTGATGATGTTCATCATGGGCACGGGCAGCACGTGGGCATTGGTACCGCCGATGTAGCGATACAGGGGCACACCAAAGTAGTTTGCGGCTGCATGAGCCACGGCGAGCGAAACACCCAGGATGGCGTTAGCGCCCAGTTTGCTCTTGGTAGGGGTGCCATCGAGCTTGATCATCGCCATGTCAATGGCGCGCTGGTCAAAGGCATCCATACCCTCAATCTCGGGAGCGATTACCTCGTTGACGTTCTTGACAGCCTTCAAGACGCCCTTGCCACCGTAACGTTTCTTGTCACCGTCACGCAACTCAAGAGCCTCGTTCTCGCCTGTCGAAGCGCCGCTGGGCACCGATGCACGGCCCATGTCACCGCTTTCGAGGGTTACTTCAACTTCTACAGTAGGATTGCCACGCGAATCCAGAATCTCTCTGGCATGAATTTCTTCAATATACATAATAATACTTCGTTATTAAATAATGTTGATATCATTTAGTCAATGCAAAGATACTGCAAGTCAAGGACAGGACAAAAAGAAATACTGGTTTTTACATTTTTTAGGGTTAGATACTGCTCATTTTAATAAAATCGGGTGTCCCTGTTATCGGTTTGTCGATAAAAATGCCCACTTTGTCTAATCTATTTGTCCAATCACTCCAATAAACCATAATTTTGTGTCACATAAAACGACAAGGTAAATTATAAGATTAGTTTCAGACTCATTATCGCAATCATGACGATGTGATTTTTTAGCAACATCAGTTACATTTTCATAACCACAAGTTTATAGTTTTATTGGACACACATTGCGATCCGCCACTTCGGTTAGAAGCGGCGGATTGCGCTTTTCATAAATTCCTCCCGAAATCTTGTAGAACCGTTTTTTTCAGCTATCTTTGTACCCCTAATCATCATCGATAAGCAATGTCAAATGAAAACACTTAACCAATACATATTCATCCTCATGCTGTTGCTCATGCCCGTTGTCGCCACAGCATGCTCCCACAGCTCCAATGAAAGCCAGCCCGAGACCGCCGCTCCTGCAGCTGTCGAGGCCCCAAAGCTTCCCCCTATGCCCAGTCAGCCCACAGGCAGTGCTTTCATCGTGGTTTCCAAGCGCGACATGACCCTTAGCGTGTATGACCGCAATGCTGCCGGCGACACGATTATGGCAGCACAGTTTCCCTGCTGTATGGGAAAGAACAAGGGCGATAAGGTGAAACGCGGCGACATGCGCACACCCGAGTCCCCTGCCGGCCGGCCGTTCAAGATCACGATGATCCAGGATGCGTCGAAATGGCACCATGACTTCAAAGACGGACGTGGCAGCATTTTGGCCTACGGCCATTGGTTCCTGCGGCTAGCGACCCCCGGACACAAGGGCATCGGCATCCACGGCAGCACCAATAACGAGAGCACCGTCCCCAGCCGGGCCAGCGAAGGCTGCATCCGCCTTCTTGACAAGGACATCATCACCCTGAAGGAGCACTTTGCCTACGTGGGCATGCCCGTCACCGTCCTGCATGAGGATCAAGCACCCCTCCCCTGGGAGCTGCGTGCCCGTCAGGCAACCGCCAAGTAAGGCTTATTCACCATCAATCAGTTTGTAACCGATACCCCGCACGTTGACGATGCGCAACGACGAATCTTGGGCGAGGCGGTGCCGCAGTTTGGTGATGAACACATGCAGACTCTTGTTATTGAAGAAACTGTCATCGCCCCAGAGTTCCAGCAGTAACGACCGGGAGGTCACCACCTCGCTTGGATGCAGGCACAACCGCTTTAAAATCTCACTCTCGCGATAGGAAAGTTCGGCACGGTTGCCCGTCGGCACATGCGTCAACCGCTGGACAACGGCGTCAAACAAGTATTGTCCTATGTTGAAACGTGTGGCCTGTTCGGGTTGAGGCGTGACAGTGCAAGCGCGCCCCAGCAACGCCTTGATGCGGACAATGAGTTCCTGCATGCCGAAAGGCTTTTTCAAGTAATCGTTGGCTCCCATTTCAAACCCGTGCACCACATCATCGACTGCCGAGCGTGCCGTCAAGAAAATGACGGGGGTTAGCCTGTCGCTTTTTCGTATTCTTTTCACCAGTTCAAAACCGTCGAGACGTGGCATCATAACATCCACCACGAGCACATCGGGCCTATTGGCCGCGTAAAGCCTCAACGCTTCCTCGCCATCGCCGGCCACGGTCACATGGAATCCTTGACCATCCAGCGTGTCCTGGATAATCATCGCCAAGGTGCGTTCGTCTTCGGCCAGCAGTATGTTGATGGTTTCGCTCATATCAGTATGATAGTGAAAGTGGTGCCTTCGCCCCTGGTGCTTGACACATCGATGCTCCAGCCATGTTTCTCGACCATCGTTTTGACATAGAACAACCCCAAGCCGTAGCCTTTGACATCATGCAGATTGCCAGTGGGCACGCGGTAGAACTTGTCGTAGATGTGCGGCAGTTTGTCGGGCGCTATACCCATGCCATGGTCGGTCACGCTGATGGCAGCAGCCGTGGCGGCAATCTCAACACGGGCCTCATCGGAGGAGTACTTGATGGCATTGTCAATGAGGTTGTTGAGGATGTTGCTCAAATGGGCGCGGTCGGCCTGGATGGTCAAGCCTTCGGGCTCGATTCGTGTCTTGAAGACAACGGGCTTATCGGCTTTTAACTGTTGCTGCTCGATGATGGGTTGCAGCAAGGCTGCAACGTCAACGGCCTCGATGCTGAGGCGGAACTGCCGGCGCCGTTCCATGCTCATCGACAGGATTTGCTCGACCATGCCGCTCAGGCGTTCCAACTGCTGGCGACACAAGGTCAAATAATGGTGCCGCTTGGCTTCATCGGCCTGTTCGCCGAAGTTGAGCAGGGCATCGTTGGCCGCATAGGCCACGGCGATGGGCGTCTTCAGCTCATGGGTGATGTTGTTGGTGAAATCGGTCTTCATCTCATCGAGGGTGCGCTGCCTGAGGATGGTCTTGATCAGATAATAGAATGCGAGTCCCAGCAGCAGCACAATAAGGCCTGATGCCGTCAAGATGCCGGCCATCTCCCGCAGGACCAATCCCGTGGTGGGCTCGATGGTGAGTTCGTAGCGGCCATAATCTGTCCAGTCATAGACAAACTGCCGTGCCCATTTACTGGGGACATAGCCTTCTGTCGCATGTTGATAGACGGTGTCGGCCTTAATGCAAAGCAATCGGTGGTCACCGCTCAGGCCCAGTTGCTGCAAGCCCGCGGTGAGCAGGGAGTCATATTTCTCATACCGCGTGCCCTCAAAGCGGTCAACACCCAGGTGCAGTCCCCGTTGAATCATTGAAGCAAGCTCGGTGACCGATATCTGCTCTTCGAGCATCTGCATGAAGGCATCGTCGCCTGCCATGCTATCGCTCTCGGTCTGAGGATTTGAACGCAGCACCACACCCGTTTTCTGTTCCAGTTTTTCGCCGTCAAGTGTGACTTGGGTGGTCGTGACAGCCTTGGCGGTGATGCTGCCATCCTCTTCGATGCCGGCTCTCACGTCCATCGTGCCGTGAGGCCCCTTGTCCTCGATGCTCTTGAGGCGCAAAAAGACCTCCTTGAGATCGGCGACGCGCATGGCCTCCTGAATGTCGTTGTCCATCTGCTCGCCTATGGTGAAGTGGAGTTGCTCCAGCCAATAGGCCTGATAGGCAGCGACACCCAATAGCGCCACTATCACCAACACCGCGATATATTTCAACCTCACATTCATCACCTGCAAAAATACACAAATAACCCGTTAGTCCTTACCTCCGTTAAGACTAAATAAGTTTTTGGTTAAGACTTGGTAAGTCGCGGTCGGGCAGCGGAGCGGGATGATGAGGGTAATTTTGCCGCCGAAATCAATCAACAACCAAGAAATGAAGATGTCGAGATTTATCGTGATGATGGTTGCCGTCATGGTGGCGGCCGCTAATGCGTTGGCCCAGGATATCGCTGGGCAAACGGAAGAGAAACAGGACAGTATCGCTTTAAGCATCAATGACACCATTGCGCTCAGTGATGTGGAAGTGGTGACGATGCGCCAGCTGGTCAAGACACTGGACGACCGCTTGAGTTATAATGTGCAGGCCGACCCCGAGGCACGCACGAGCACCGTGCTCGACATGCTGCGCAAGGTGCCGCTGGTGAGCGTTGACGGCGAGGACAACGTGCGCGTGAATGGCGGCGGGAGTTTTAAGATTTACAAGAACGGCCACCCCGACCCGGCCTTGTCCTCCAACCCTAGGGAAGTGCTGCGGGCCATGCCCGCCAGCGTGATCAAGCGCATCGAGGTCATCACCGAGCCCGGTGCCCGCTACGATGCCGAGGGAGCCACTGCCATTCTGAACATTGTCACTATTGATGGCGTGCGCATCGAGGGCGTGAACGGCACGGTGTCGGCATCAATCAACACCTTCGGCTCACCCAATGCGAGTGCCTATGTCGCGGCACGAGTTGGCAAGTTCACACTGGGAACGACAGCATTTTACCAGAAACAGGCACATCGCCAGTTTGCCGGTGAGGACGAGACATGGACTACCTATAAAGACACGGGTACCACGATGTATAACCGTTACCGCAATGAGCAGCCTGCTTGGGTCTATAACCTTAGCCTAAACGCCAGCCTGGAAATCGATTCGCTGAACCTGATCACAGCGTCCTTCGGTGGTTACCGCTACGGGCTGGACATCTACGGCGACAGCCACATCGAGTATCATGATGCGGCAGGGCAGTTGATGACGTCCTATGACAACCCGTTTAACCTGCCGCAGTATGGCTTCATGTCGTGGAACGGCCGTGCCGACTGGGAGCACCGCACCAGCCGCAAAGACGAGGTCCTGACCGCGTCCTACATGTTCTCGACCACAGGCCAACAGGAGGAGCAGTATGACTCGCTCATCAACCTGGTGAATCCGCCGTTTGACTACACGGCCTACAGCAAGTGGGGCAAGGAACGCTTTATCGAGCACACATGGCAACTCGACTACCAGTTGCCGCTATGGGGGCATCACCTGCTGGAGGTGGGCGGCAAGTACATCCTGCGCCTGAACAAGAGCCACAACCGCATGCAGTATAACAGCGCTGCTGAACTGGACACTGACACCCGCTTCAAGCACGACATGCACGTAGGGGCCGCCTATGCCTCATGGCGCTACCAGGTGGGCGACATCACCCTGCGCGGCGGCTTGCGCTATGAGTACAGTCACTTCCGCGCCAGTTATCCCAATGGCGACGGGGAGCCCTTCGGGCGCGACCTGCACGACCTGGTGCCCTCGGCGAGCGTGCACTGGCAACTGTCGCCGTTCAACAGCCTGCGCCTGTCGTGGGCCACAAGCCTCAACCGCCCTGGCATTCAGTATCTCAACCCCGCTGTCAGGCGCTATACCACAACGATAGAATATGGCAATCCGCACCTGTCGAGTGCCCGCAACAACATGCTGAGCATCAACTTCCAGCACACGGGTAACCGCCTGACCGTCAATGTCAAGCCCACCTTAACCATCACCAACAACCTCATCGGCACTTACCGCACAGTCCAGGACGGCATTGTCCACTTGACCAACAGCAATGACTGCCGCTACCTGATGGCCGGCGTGGGCGGCTTTGTGCAGTGGATGATGACATCCAAGACCACTTTCTACATGAACGGGGAATTGTGCTACAAGCGCTACCGCAGCCCCTCGCAGGACTTGACCAACAGCGGATGGGGCGGCAACCTGTATGCCCAACTCACGCAGCAACTGCCATGGCAGTTGCGCGCGACGGCGACCTGCATGTGGTACGAAATCGGGCACGACCTGCGACACGTGTACGGCTACAGCACCATGCCCTACCCGACCATCATGTTGGGACTGTCACGCTCCTTCCTCAAGGACAACCGATTGACGGTGAAGTTGACTGCCAATTCCATCCTGCACAAGTGCGAGGTGTCCAAGGGATATATCACTCAGGGCGATTATGTGAACCACGGCGTGGGCCACTTCAACCAGCGCAACGTGCAGCTCAGCGTGAGCTACGCCTTCGGCTCCAGCAACACCCGCGTCAAGCAGACCGAGAGGACCGTCGAGAACGACGACCTGGTGGGCGGCCTGAGAAACGGCAACTAACGGTCATTGTTGCGCGTTTCAGCGGCCTCATGCCAAGCCGCTGCGTCTTAAAGGTCTGCGAATGTATCGAATGATACGAAATCATCCGCATCCCCGTTGCCAGGAATGCGGATGCAATAACTATCATTAGCTTAATTCGCGAAATTCGTAGTTTCTTACCAAGCGCCGCTCAGCAGGTAGTCAGCCAGGGCGGTCACGTCAGCGATGTCGATGCTGTTGTCCAGGTTGCAGTCGGCGGCCGGGTTGGTGGCGGGGCTGATGGTCTCGCCGCTCAACAGCAGGTCGATCAGAGCCGTCACGTCAGCGATGTCAACTTCGTTGTCACCATTCACGTCACCACGCAGGAACATAGGCGGCTCAACATATTTCTCCCAAGCAACGGGTTCGAACACCAATGCGTCGCCAGCCTTCCAAATAATACCATAGATGTTGTAATTGCCCATGGCGGGCTGATTTCCTGTTCCGGTCAGTGGAATGATTGTGCCGTCAGGCAGCGTAATTGAGCGGATTGGTAAAAAGCTCTTGCTCACATTCTCGACGTAAACATATGCGTTGACCATGCTCTCATCTACAGTTGTGAGCTTTTGAGCCGCAGCCAGCTCGGCATTGGTCTCACCACTAGCGTTGAGGCCTGCAGCATCAATGAACTTAACCCAACCGTCAACGCTGGTCTTAGTGGCATTCCAGCCCTGGCTCAGCACCTGACCGTTCTCGAAGGTGCCGTCATAGTCGGTAATCTGGCCGTAGCCGCTCTCGTCGCGCAGGTACACACTGCCCTTCCAGCAGATGGTAACTACAGCGTCACCGTTAAATGTAAAGTCCTCGCCGTCTTCCAAAGCGTTTGCTTGGCTCAGGGTGGTGATTCCTTCCTCCTCGGCGGGAACATACTCTACATAGAGGACAGCGGGCTGCTGGGTGCTGGTATAGCAAGCAAAACGGGGGCTACTTGCATTGTACTGAAGTTTGCGAGCGTTATCGGACTTGTTGAGCAGCACAATACCGTCTTCGGTTTCATCAGCAATCCATTGTGCACCGGTGGCACCAGTGGCGCCATCGCCGGTGACAGCGTCGAGCGAATTGCCTGTGTTCCAAAGAATATAACTTCCTGAGCCATTGATCTCAAAAGTCCAAGTGTCATGGCCGAGGACGTCCATGCTACCCTCGCCCAAAGTCAGCTCTACCACGTCGGTGCCACCGATGTATGCAACAT
This sequence comes from uncultured Bacteroidales bacterium, assembly GCA_902772455.1. Classification (GTDB taxonomy): domain Bacteria; phylum Bacteroidota; class Bacteroidia; order Bacteroidales; family Muribaculaceae; genus Sodaliphilus. Next base: position 1,999 of record CACYAW010000082.1, on the reverse strand, counting down.
CTTCAACAATGGGAATCTGGATAGAGCTACCAAAGTGGGTCGAGCCACCAGTAATCTCACCCATGGCGAGTTTCCTTTCCTCATTGACGAGGATGTACTTCTTGCCTACTTCCAGCTCGTCAACGCTGTTGACCTTCACATAAGGCTTGGTTAAGACAACAGGCTCAACCTTGGTGTAGGTAGCACTAACTACTTCACTCTCGACTTCGCCCTTGACAGCCTTGGCGTGAACCGTGGTGGTCTCGGTGATCGTGAGGGCTTCATTGTATGCAGTAAAGTCGCCATCATTGAGGGCGTACATGAGGTCAGCACCTTCCTCATTGTTAATGATGCTTACACTGAGGCTGTTCTCAAACTCCTGAGACTCGGGCAGTGTGGGTGCAGCAACAGTCACGGGAGGCGTAACGCTAGCATCCTGAACGTACAGGACAGCGGGCTTCTGGGCGCTGGTGTAGCAAGCAAAACGGGGACTGCTGGCATTGTACTGAAGAATGCGGCTGATGTCGCCATTGTTCTTTAAGATAACGCCATCGGTGGTCAACGCGGGCACCCACTTCACGCCGGAGAGCAAGTTGGCCCCGTCAGAACTGATAGACGACAGCGAATTGCCTGAATTCCAAAACATGTAGGCGCCATCATCGTAGGTAAAATGCCACGTGGGGCCATAAGAGTAAGTACCGCCTTCGTCTGCGGTCAGCTCTACTACGTCGGTGTCCTCGATGTCGATGATACCATCGGTGATGGTGACACCAACATAGCTACCATAGGTGGTGCTGGTTCCAGCAATCGCACCCATGGCACGGCTGTTTTCCTCATTGACGAGGATGTACTTCTGTCCGGCTACCAGCTGTTCAAGGCTGGTCACCTTCACATAGGTGTTAGCGGCCCATGCCGACATGGTCAGCAAGGCAAGCGCGAATAGAGAAACAATTTTCTTCATAATTAATGTAAACTTAAATCAGTTGAAATATAGATACTAATAAACACTAATAATCATTCAGGCCTCTGTATCATTAGGCTTTGGTTATGGACTGCAAATATAGTGACAATTAACTATATATGCAAATAATTCCAGGGAAGACGTCAATATTGTCCTAAATCAAAATATTTGTGCCCGCTAAAAAGCCCCGTTAGGAGGTGACCAGGTCAAAGAGCCTTAAAAGGTTATTGCCTAACTATCAAGGCTCATATCATAAATCATCATTTTAAGGATCATTTGGTAAAGAGGCATGTATTCATCAAAATGCGCGCAAACCTGTACAACCGCCGTCAGCGAAACAAAGGGTGCAGGCATCAGTGAAGTGGACCCCAAAAGTTTTTTGTCCAACTTTTGGGGTCCACTTCATTTTGACACACCCTCTTCATTTTAAGACATCCCATAAACACTTACTAATTTGAACTAGTGCTAAAGTTGCAGCGCAAATTTTGTGATGACGGATTATTGCATATCTCACTGATTATATGTATCTTTGCCAAACGATTGATAAAAAAGCTTGCGTTATGGCTGAGAAAAAGAAACATTTTCGCAACGTGCTTGTCATGCGCCTGTCGGTGCTTGGCAACGTGGCGATGACGATTCCCGTGTTGTACCCCTTGTGCAAAGCCAACCCCGACACGCGCTTCATCATGCTCACCAAGAAGTGGCCCGCCTCGATGTTCCATGACCGCCCCGCCAACCTCAAGGTGGTGGATTTTGATGTCAACGAGAACCACAGCGGCCTGTTTGGACTCCTCAAACTCTCCAAACAGCTTCACAAACTATATGACATTGACGCTGTAGCCGACCTGCATAATGTCTCAGGCACTTGGATCATTGATGGTTATATGCGCATGAAAGGCGCACCGGTGGCACGCCTTGACCGCGAGAAGCCCAAGCGTCGCGCACTTGTGAGGCATCAGACAACCGAGCCCGTCACTCCCATCCATGAACGCTACCGCAACGTGTTCCGCAAGCTAGGCTTCGATGCCCCCGACAACTTCAAGCGACTGTACGAAGGCC
>CACYAW010000081.1 GCA_902772455.1 uncultured Bacteroidales bacterium | reverse complement strand
CTTCATGAACATCGCCAGCGACGCCCGCATCTGGATCGGCACGGCGGTAGCCCTCATCGCCATCGGCTGGCTGCTGGTGATGAAGACCGAGAACAAGTTTATCAAGAAGATACAGCTCATGGCCCGCAACCTGTGGGAAGGTTTCGCCGGCATTGCCCACATGGAGGGCAAGTGGTGGTTCCTGTTGCTGACGCTGCTCATTTGGGGCTGCTATTTCCTGCAGCTGTATCTTGCCTGCCAAGCCTTCAGCTTCACCAGCGGCTTGAGTGTGCTGGCCGTGCTCGTGGTGTTCGTGCTCAGCAGCATCGGCATGGGCATTCCCACCAATGGTGGCTTGGGCGCATGGCACGTGGCCACCATATTCGGCCTCTCGCTCTACGGCGTGGGCGTGTTCTCCCCCTCCAATTTCGACCCGCGGGCCTCGGCCTTTGCCATGCTCGTGTGGGGTTTCCAGCAGGTACTCATCATCGTGCTGGGCATCTACGCCTTTGCCAGCATGGCCATCGACCGCAACCGCATCGAGAGCGGCAAGACCGTTGTCGATACCACCAACGACGAAATCCAGCTCTAAACAACAACTAAGGACTAAAAACTAAGGACTAAAGACTAAGGACTAAGGACTAAAAACTAAGGACTAAAAACTAAAGAACTATGGACGACAATTTTGACGACTATTTCGACGGTGATGCTCCCGAGGAGCAGCCAGTGGTGCGCCAGGAGACAGCACAGGAGCGTGAGGAACGCGAAATCAAGGAAGCGACCATCGAGCGCCGCGGCAACTCGGTCAAGGTGACCTTGGTGCTCATCATCGCTGCCATGGCCCTGTTCCTGGGATGGTGGATGTGGCAACACTACTTCCACCCTTACCGCGTCAGCCAGGAGAAAGGATGGATCATGAATGTGAGCAACGAGGGTACCCTGTTCAAGACCTTTGAAGGCGAGATGATCAGCGAGGGATATGTCGAGGACACCATTGCCGCCATGCACAGCGACTTCAAGTTCTCCATCCCCACCGACAGCCTTGCCCGCGATGCCATGCGCTGGTCCCAAGACGGCAGGCGCGTCGTCCTCACCTATAACGAATACAAGGGCACCGTCGTGTGGCGCGGCAACTCCAAGCACGTCGTCACCAAAATCGAACCCGACACCAACCTCGTCAAGCCCAACCCCTATAAGTGAGGCTCGCTGCGCTCGCAGTTTAGAGTTTAGAGTTTAGGGTTTAGAGAGGCATCCGCGTCCCAGTCCCCTGTGCCGTGGCTATGCCACGGCCATCCACCCCATCCAGCCCGTCCAGTCCCTCCAGCACGTCCAGTCCCGTCCAGCTCGTCCAGCTCGTCCACCCCATCCAGCCCATCCACCCCGTCCAGCTGGGAGCCCAGCAGCACGGGCGCCCGCGATTTTCTGCCAAAATGTCATATTTTAACTGTTTTTAGATGTCAGTTAACGAAAAATCATTGTACCTTTGCCCCCCGAATAAAAAGAGATAAAATGGAAGAAAACAAGATAGAACAAAACAAACCGCAAGATCAGCAAGAGCAAACCCAGCAGCCGACACCCATCAAGCCCGATATCCTCGACTATGACGACATCCGCAAGATGGTGCCCTTCTTTGACGGCAAGCCCAAGTTGGTCAAGTGGTTGTTCCACCTGCTCGACATGGATGACGCCAACTGGATCCACGGCCACAACTGCCACACGCCGGGCGTGCCCTTCTGCACGGGCGTACTCAAGGACCTGAACGCCACCATCACCTATAACAACGGCGAAGTGCTGGACAACCTGCCCGAGGGCCCCTTTATCACGGTGACCAACCACCCCTTTGGCGCCGTTGACGGAGTGATGATGATTCACATCATCGGCACCCACAGGCCCGACTACAAGTTCATGGTCAACATGATGCTGAGCAAGATCGGCGGCATGATGCCCAACTTCATCACCGTAGATGCCCTGGCCAGCGACGATCCCGCCAAGCGTGCCGTTTCAATGCAGGGCATCAGCGACACGATGAAGCACGTCAGGGCCGGTCACCCGATGGGATTCTTCCCCGCCGGCGCCGTGAGCAAGCTCACCTGGAAACTGCGCGTCGAGGACCGTGAGTGGCAACCCGTGATCATGCGACTGATCATGAAACTCAAAGTGCCCGTCATCCCCATCTACATCCACGGACACAACAGCTGGATTTCACTCGTGATGGGCGCCATCAGCTGGAAGCTGCGCACCCTCAGGCTGCCCTCCGAGATGTTCCGCCGCAAGAGCTACGACTTCCGCGTGAGTGTGCATGACCCCATCATGCCCGAGCAGTACGCACAGTACAAGACGCCCGAGGAATTGGGCGTGTTCCTGAAGAACGAAACTTATAAGATGAAGAAATGGCAACAAAAATAACCGATAACGACATCCGCGCATTAAAGCTGCGCTTTGGCATCGTGGGCGAATCGCCCGCGCTGATTGCCGCCATTCGCCGCGCCATGCTCGTGGCCCCCATCGACCTGAGCGTGCTCATCATCGGTGAGAGCGGCTCGGGTAAGGAGTCTTTCCCCAAGATCATCCACGAGAGCAGCCCGCGCAAGCACAAGAAATACATCGCCGTGAACTGCGGCGCCATCCCCGAGGGCACTATCGACAGCGAACTGTTCGGACACGTCAAGGGCTCGTTCACCGGTGCCATCGCCGACCACAAGGGCTACTTTGAGGAGGCCGACGGCGGTGTCATCTTCCTGGACGAGGTGGCCGAGATGCCCATGAGCACCCAGGCCCGCCTGTTGCGCGTGCTCGAGAACGGTGAATACCTGCGCGTGGGCGACAGCACCGTGCGCAAGACCAACATCCGCGTCGTGGCAGCCACCAACAAGGACATGATGCAGGCCGTCAAGGACGGGAAGTTCCGCGAGGACCTGTACTACCGCCTCTCGACGGTGCAGATCAACGTGCCGCCCCTGCGCGAACGCGGCGACGACATCGTGCTGCTGTCCCGCCTGTTCCTGCGCAACTTCATCAACGAGAACCGCACCAGCGAGGTCACCCTCACCGACGATGCCCAGCGCCTGCTCAAGGCTTATCACTGGCCCGGCAACGTGCGCCAGTTGAAGAGCGTTATCGAGCAGGTCGCCCTGTTCGAGAGCGGCAACACCGTCGATGCCGCCACGTTGAGCCAGTACATGCCCACCAACCGCGAGACTGCGCTGACGGTGCAGTCTCAGCCCAACTTTGACTACAACGCCGAACGCGAGCAACTGTTCACCCTCATCCTGTCGATGCGCGCCGAGATCGAGGCCCTGAAGAAACGCGTGAACGGCATGGGCCCCACATCACACGTCTCCTCGACCGTGCACGAGCTCAAGCGCGAGAGCAACCCGCTGCTGGAACTGGGTGGCACGTCCAAAGAATCGGACATGGCGTCGCCCTACCGCAACATGCAGCATGAGCCGCAAGACCTGGGCCGCGTGGACGAGGTAGCCGCCATGGATGTAGAGGGCGAAACCGTGAAAACGCTCGACGAGACCGAGCGCGAGACCATCGAGACGGCATTGCGCCGCAACAACGGCCGCCGCAAGCTCACCGCACAAGAGCTGAACATCTCGGAGCGTACCCTGTACCGCAAAATCAAGCAATACAACCTGGAACGGCAGTGAAACGCATCCTTATCATACTCACCCTGGCCATCGCGGCAACCGCATGGCAAGCATGCATCCCGCGTTACACGCTCAACGGCGCGTCCATCGACTATAACGTTTACAAGACCATCTCGTTCGGCGAGTTCCCCATCCGTGCAGCGCTGGTCTATCCGCCGCTGCAGTCGATGTTCGAGAACCGCATGACCGACATGATTGCCCAGCAGACACGCCTGCGCGTCATCGACGGCAACAATGCCGACCTGCACATGGAGGGCGAGATCACCAACTATCAGCTCTCGCCACAGGCCGTGGGCGAGGATGCCTACGCCAGCCAGACGCGCCTGACCATCAGCGTCAAGGTCAAGTACATCAACAACAAGAACCAGAGTCTGAGCAAAGACCTGTCCTTCAGCGCCTACCGCGATTTCTCCAGCAGCGAGCTGCTCGTGGACGTGCAGGACGAGCTGTGCAACCAGATCTGCAAAGACCTGAGCGACCTCATCTTTAACGCGACTCTGGGCGACTGGTGATGTTGGCACGCGTTTTGTTAGAGTGAATACCGTATGACAAACTGGATTGAGGAAATCAAGCGACTGGCCACTGGCGAAGGTACGCAAGTGACCCGACAATGGCTGGACCAAGCCCAGCAGGACGCCCCCTATAGCGTGCTGCCGGCTTTGTTCTACCTCAAGAGCTGCGGCATCAAGGGCAACGAGGATGTGCTGGCACGCCTGGCCATCGCTTTTCCTGACCGCCGTGCGCTGGCGCTCATGCTGGGCGAGGACTCCAGTTTGATGTCAGAATTCTACCCTCCCGAAGCCCTGCCCGAATCGCCCGACACGGTGACCACGATCGACCGTTTTCTGGACAACTACGGCAAGACCAGCGCTGCCGAGGTCGAGGCCATCGACCGGGCCATCTTCAACCCACAGCCCGACTATGCCGATGTGCTGGCGGCGCAGGAAATGCAGGAAGGCGGCATCCCGCTCACGGGCGGTGATGCACAGGATGAGGTAATCAACCAGTTCATCGCCGAGCAAATGCAGCTGGGCGAACAAGCGGCACAGGTACCCATCACGACCCCTGTCGGAGAAGAAGAAAAGGCCGAAATTGCCGAAGAGACAATCGACGATCCTACCGAAAGCGATGACTCCATGTTCAGCGAAAGTCTGGCCAAGATGTACATCGCACAACACAAATATTCACAGGCTCTTGAAATAATTAAACGATTAAATTTGAAATATCCAGAAAAAAGTATTTACTTTGCAGACCAAATTCGGTTTTTGGCCAAATTGGTCTTAAATGAGACACTAAACAATAAAAAATAAGAAAAAATGTACATTATTTTAGCAATTCTGATCGTGATTGCATCGATCCTCCTGGTCGGTGTTATCCTTATTCAAAAATCTAAAGGTGGCGGCCTCGCTGCCAATGTGAACAACTACAATCAGTTCATGGGTGTGCGCAAGACCACCGACTTCGTTGAGAAGGCTACTTGGGGTTTGGCTATCTTCATCTGCGCGTTGAGCATTGCTTCGGCATTCGTTACCGCTCCCAGCATCGTTGAAGGCGCTCCCCAAATCAAGAAGTTACCCACCAGCGAGACTCAGGCTCCCAACTTCGGCACTCAGGCCGAACAGGCTCCCGCCGCTGCTGCTCCTGCCGCTGCTCCTGCCGACAAGAAGACCGTGACCGTTCCCGCCAAGAAGGACGCTCCCGCAGCTCCCGCCAAGGAAGCAGGTAAGTAACTCACCTATCGCATCTTAAAACCAACTTTTTCATGAGGATGCGGTATGTCGTATCCGCACCACAGCGGATGAAGACATACCGCATCTTTTTTTACTGATGACATGAAGATGACATTATTATATATAGCTATCGCCATGATGATGGCGGCGTGTGGCAGCACTGGAACAACAACGGTTGAATCGACGGGCAACGACAGCACGGCGGCAGCAGCCAGCCAGCAGTCATTTGATGCTAACGGAGCAATGGAGTTCACGAGACAGCAGTGCGACTTTGGCCCCCGCGTGCCGGGCACCGCAGCGCATGCCCAATGTGCCGACTGGCTCATGGCGACCTTGAAGGCATCGTGTGACACCGTCATCCTGCAAACGGGCACAGTGCAGACTGCTACCGAGGGAAAGTTGGGCATCAAGAACATCATCGGCGTCATCAACCCGCAGGCCACCGAACGATTGTTACTGCTCGCCCACTGGGACACACGCCCCTGGGCCGACAACGACGAAGATGAGGCCAACCACCGCAAGGCGGTCATGGGAGCCAACGATGGTGCCAGCGGCACAGCAGTGCTCCTGCAACTGGCAAAACAGCTCAAGGAGACCGGCACTTCGCTGGGCGTGGACATCCTGCTGGTGGATGCCGAGGACATGGGCGTTAACGACAACGAGGACTCGTGGGGCCTGGGAACGCAGTACTGGGCCGGGCATCCGCATGTCGAGGGTTACAAGCCGCTGTTCGGCATCCTGCTCGACATGGTGGGCGCCAGCGACGCCACGTTCTCACGCGAGTACTACTCCATGCAATATGCCAGCGGATTTGTTGACCTCGTCTGGAAAAACGCAGCGGGCAATCACTTCATCAATGCCCAGGGCGGTGCCGTGACCGACGACCACATCTTCGTTAACCGCGCAGGCATTCCCTGCATCGATATCATCGACATGCGCAGCGACAGTCCCACGGGTTTCTGCCCCGTGTGGCACACCATTCATGATACCATAGACGGCATCGACCCCGCCACAATGGGCGAGGTCGGCCAGACTTTGCTTAACGTCATTGCCGATCTTACAGAGTAAGCATCGGTTAATCTTTCTACAACTTATTGCTCGGTTCCGTCGGCTGCCAACAAGCGGTCGATGAGGGCTGTCACGTCAGCGATGTTGACATCCTCATCGGGATAAACGTCGGCACACACGGGGCAGATGGTAATCTCACTATTCAACAGATAATCGATGAGCCTGGTGACATCAGCAATGTCAACCTCGCCGTCATGGTTCACGTCTCCCACTTCATTGTCGTGCCCGCCATACTGCTCAAGAATGTACTTGATGCCCGCCAGCGCGTCAATCTTACCGTTGCCAAAGTGCGTGGCATTGGGGCCGGTGGTGACCCACTCGTCCCTGATGGCGGTTTCCTTCATGATCTGCTTCACCTCGTTCAGCGTGAGCTGCTTGCCGCACTCGGTGGCGGCCTGCATCCACAGGGCGACGATGCCGGCGACCATGGGCGTGGCCATCGAGGTGCCTGACATACGGCCATAAAGGTAATTGGAGTTGTGGACCACAATATCCTCGCCGCCGCTGGTGCGGTTCACATAGTGGTTGAACGCCGAGATGATTTCCTCGCCGGGAGCGCTGATCCACGGGTGTATAGCGCCCAGCGGGCCCATGCCCTCAACGGCATAACACGAGTATCGGGAGATGTCACCCACACTGTTGCTATCATAGGTGGCACGCGACACATAAGAGCCCACCGAGATGACCTCGGGATAGCAGGCGTTGGGCATCGCGCTCATGTCGTCGCTGCCCACGGTCCAGGTGTGACCCTCGGTCGTGAGGTGGTTGTCAAAATAGGTAAACGTGCCGCAAGACCACATATCGATGATGTCTGAGCTGCCGCCAATGGGATAGACCTCAACGCCCAGAGTGTAAATCGGGCTTTTCAGGCCGTACTGCGTGTACAGGATCACCTGCTTGCAGCCCTTGCCGGTCCTGTAGTCAAAATAGATGGCCACGGTTGGCGTTTTGCCGTTGTGGGCCGTGAAGTAGTCAGGCAGTTGCAGTGTCTTGTTACCGCCGGAGCTCTCGTAATTGTACGAAGCGACCACCTCGCCGGTCTCGTTATTCAACACATGGATAATCACGCCGATGCCCTCAGCGTCGTTAGCACGGGTGAAGGCGTCGGCAATGTATTCTTGGCGGTAATAAAGCCATCCGGCATCGTAAGCCTCCTGAGTGGAGCAGACGATCGTGCCCAGTGGCGCTTCGGCACTGGCATGACCCGACACGTACACGCCACCGGGAGCACCGCCGCTGTGTCCCGCATTGTTGCCGGTGGCAAACACGCAGATACGGTTAGGATGCTGTTCTCCGAAAAGTTGCGACACGATTTGGCCAAGAGACCCGCCGCCATCACGGTTATACACATAGTCGCCGTAACTGTTGCTCACGACAACGGGCTTGCCCACACTGTCGGCATAGTTGCAGATGCGCTTGAAAGCGTTGGCTACGCGAGCGTCCGTCATGCCATTCAGACCGCACAGGAACAGTTCGGAGCCTGGCGCCATGCCTCCATAAGTGGCATGCGCATGGTCGTCGGTCACCGTGACGAGGGTATCTTCGACAATGACGCTCGACCCGCCGGCGATGGCGCTCGTGTGCGAACCGTGGTCGGTATTGGTCACATTATCCTTGGGCAGAGGTCCCTCGCCATAGTAGTAGATGGCACTGGAACCATTATAGACATAGGCACGCTTGATGCGGGTATTGCCGTCCTTGTCCTGGAAGGCGATGTGCCCGAAGTCGATGCCCCTATCAATGACTCCCACAATGACACCGTCGCCGTCATACATCCCAGGCAGACCGGCCTCAACGGCAGCATCGGTATAGCCCAGTACGTCGTTCACAAACGTCGTGCGGCGGGCCTCATCGGTAGCAGGCTGCATCATCGAGGCGACCTCAATCCTTTTCACACCGGCGATGGCGGCTACCTCGTTAATCCTGTCAACAGGAATGAGTGTGGTCATCAGGCCTTCGTCAAAGCGTTCCTCTACAATAACGCCTTCGTTTTCCATCAACACGACATCCCCATCATCACCAACCCACACAAAGGCCGAGATATACATCTTGCCGTCAATCATCTCTGGGGCGGCATAGCGACGCTCTACCGGTTTGAGCAAACGGGATTGGCCAGGCATATACAGCCTCTCGTCTGAGGTATTGTCAAAGTTTATTTTCCCATCCAATTCGTCAAGGAACATCTGGGTCGAAATTGACAGTTTCTCGGGATGGGTCATCGTAGCGGTTTGAGCCGACGCTACTGTAAAACACACAGTTATCAGCAGCAACAGGGCCACTGAACAAAGGTTTCTCCTAGTCATTGTTCTGGGTAGATTAGCCAAATAATGGTTCGTTTATAATTCTGTCTCTAATGCGTTGAATAACACCACAAAGGTAATACACCATTTCCTAATCGGCAACTATCCCCACGTTTTTATTATCCGTGAGGCGGCAAGATGCCCCTTTCATTGCATTTTTAAGGATATAATGATGCGTCTGTCGGCTAAAACCACTATCTTTGCGACAAACTAACCATTTAACCATTATTTCAACTCAAACAATGAAGAAAGAAAGGATTATACTCATGAGCAGTGCATTGATTGCAGCGTCGGCTGTGACGACGCAGGCTCGCATCAACTACCCTGACACGCGACGCGTGGAGACTGTGGACACTTACTTCGGCGCCCAGGTGCCCGACCCCTACCGCTGGCTCGAGGATGACCGCAGCCCCGAGACCGAGGCCTGGGTCAATGCCCAGAACAAGGTGACACAAAACTACCTGGCTAAAATTCCCTTCCGCAAGGATGTGAAAAAGCGCATCACTGAACTCGCCAACTACGAGAAGATGGGTGCTCCCTTCAAGGTAAAGGACAAATTCTATTTTTTCAAGAACAACGGTCTGCAAAATCAAAGCGTGCTCTACGAGTATGACAAAGCGGGCAACCACAAGATGGTGCTTGACCCCAACACGTTGAGCGAAGACGGCACCGTGGCCCTGCAGCAGCTGAACTTCTCCAACGACGGCCGCTATCTGGCCTACATCATCACCCGCAGCGGCAGTGACTGGAACGAGATCTTTGTCAAAGACCTGAAGGAAGACCGCGTGCTCGACGACCACATCGTTTGGGCCAAGTTCACCGACGCCCAGTGGCTAGGTGACGGCTTCTTCTACAGCGGCTATGACGCCCCCGAGGATGCCAAGTCGTCCAAGAACGAGTTCCAGAAAGTGTATTACCACAAGCTGGGCACTCCCCAAAGCGAGGACTACATCGAGTATCAGGATAAGAGTGAACCGCTGCACTTCCATCAGGTGAGCGTGAGCGAGGACGAGCGCTACGTCATCCTGTGGAAGAGCGATGCCGAGGGCAACGACATTTATGTCAAGGACCTCAAGGACCGCAACCCGCACTACGTGCAGCTCATTGGCGGCATGAAGTATGAGCGCAGCATCATCGGCATCGATAACGGCAAATTCTATGTGATGACCAACGAGAATGCCCCCAAGGGCAAAATCGTCACCTATGACGCCGAGCACATCTCTCCCGCCTCTTGCGCCGAGTTCATCCCCGAGCAGGAATCGGTACTGACGGGGGCTGCGATGGCCGACCACAAGTTCATCCTCACCTACGACAAGGATGCCTCGAGCCACCCCTACCTCTATGACAAGAACGGCAAACTCATCCGCGAGATCGCGCTGCCCACCTACGGTTCGGTAGGTTTCTCCTGCAAGAATTCCACCAAGGAAGTGTTCTACAGCTTCACCAGCTACACCTTCCCCGGTGCCATCTACAAGTATGACCTCGAGACCGGCAAGAGCGAACTCTTCTTCCAGCCCAAGGTGAACCTCAAGAGCGAGGACTACGTGACCGAGCAGGTGTTCTTCAACAGCAAGGACGGTGCCCGCATCCCCATGTTCCTGGTTTACAAGAAGGGTCTGAAGCGCGACGGCCAGCGTCCCACCTTCCTCTACGGTTACGGCGGCTTCAACGTGAGCCTCAATCCCGCCTTTACCTACACCCGCACCCTGTTTGCCATGCTCGACTGTGGCGGCATC
>CACYAW010000080.1 GCA_902772455.1 uncultured Bacteroidales bacterium | reverse complement strand
GCGGGCTTCCTCGGCCATGCGCTTGTACATGTCGGTCCACTCAAAGTTCTCGCCGGCGGCAGCGTCCTCCAGGTTCTCGATGGTACCCTTCACGGCACCGCCCTGCAGGTGCTTGAACCACAATTTGGCGTGCTCCTTCTCCTGGTTGGCCGTCTCCTCAAAGATGGCGGCAATCTGCACATAGCCGTCCTTCTTAGCCTTGGAGGCATAGTAGGTGTACTTGTTACGGGCCTGTGACTCGCCAGCAAAAGCTTCCATCAGGTTCTTCTCAGTCTTGGTTCCTTTTAATTCCTTCATTGTGATAGTTTTATTAGTTGATAACGCTTGATTTGTGCCCACAAATTTAGCTAAAAAACCGCACAACACCAAAATAACAACCACTTTTCCTCTCGCCCGCCCACGTTTTTAATGCTAATTAAACTAATATCAACGAATTACGTGAACGTCATATCAATCCCTTCAGCCAGGCTTCAAAAAAAGTAAGCAACCTCTTAGTAAGAAGTTGCTTAGTAAGAACCCTATTAGTAATAACTTTCTTAGTAATAAGTTTGTTACTAAGAGAATAATTACCTAACTTTGCGGCGTAATTAAATAAAAAGAAACTATGGCAACAGACAATCCATTTGTGTTCGGCAAAGCCGCGGAGGGCTCATATTTTACTGATAGGCAAGAAGATACAAAGCGCTTGACCGCTAATTTGACCCACGGTATCAACACGATTCTCATCTCACCACGGCGATGGGGCAAGACGTCATTGGTCAAAAAAGTCATCGCCGAAATTGATCATCCTGAGATTAAGACAGTGTTTCTTGACATATTCCAGTGCACCCGACCCGATGACCGATTTCTCCATCTCGTTTGAATGGGATAAAAAGGATGATACCATTCTCGATGTCTTACAGTTGCCTGAGAAAATTGCACAGCGGCGGGGAATCCGTCTGCTCGTTTGTTTGGACGAGTTCCAGCAGATGGCAGAATTTGCCGATTCGGTCACTTTTCAAAAGAAATTGCGCTCGGTGTGGCAGCATCAGCAACACGTCACCTATTGCATGTTTGGCAGCAAGAAGCATCTGTTGGAAAATATCTTTAATGACAAGAGTATGCCGTTCTACAAGTTTGGCGACATGATGTTTTTGAAGAAGATACCAACCGATGAATGGATACCCTTCATTTGTAATAAGTTCAGTGAGACGGGAAAAAGCATTACGCCAGAACAGGCAGGTCGAATCTGTGAAGCCACCGACAACCTGTCATCCTATGTACAACAGCTCTCATGGGTGGTGTGGTATAAATCGGGCGATACTGTCATTGATGCCGACGTAGAAGAGGCCATTAACGATCTGCTGGAACAGAACAAGGTGTTTTTTCAGCGTGAAGTCGAGCAACTCACCGAGCTGCAATTGAATTTCCTGCGAGCGGTAGCCGATGGAGTAACCAGTGGCCAAACCCGCAAGGAGGTCATCAGGAAATACCGGCTTGAAACCTCGGCCAACGTACAAGCCATCAAGAAATCACTTGTGAAACGTGATTTGATTGAAGTGAACGATGACGAAGTCACTTTCAATGATTCCCTTTTCAAGCTATGGCTTAAACGCCAACGTTACTACAGCTGATGCCACAACGTCAACGGCTCCTCTGCCGTATCCTTGATAATATCTCGTTTGTTATCACTGGTGTCCGAGGAAACATCGTAGATGTTAGCGGTTCGAAGAACCGATTTCAATGTTAAAGACCATGCAAGAACCTCGGAGAGGTTCGCAGCTTGGTCCATGAGCAAAATACGGCAAGTGCCTCGAAGAGGAACTTCATGATTGACAGGATTTTGGCAGATGTAGAAGTTCGTCTTCGACGCACTTTCCACTTGATATGGCTGTCACCAAGCTGCGCTCATCTTCGATGAAGTTAGCATTGCCTTCCTCTGTCGCGACTCGGTAAAGTTCGAACAAGTTCAACTTTACGCTCGCTGCTCCATCGGTTGCATGGTGTTTTCCATAAAAGTCGAGTCTTCGACCCGACCTGCCTCTACGAGGCAAAAGCCAAGCCCATGATACAGTAGAAATGTTTATTCGATTCATTTATAGTGAATTAAGCCGATGTTGAAAATCTTTCCTCGGACACTAAAAGTTTGTTATGTATCGTGAGGATTATTGAGATATTTTCATGGTGAGATATTTTCATCCGAACAGTCTCATTTTTTCACTATGATGAAACAAAAGGCCCACCGAGGCAATCGGTGAGCCAACAAGACTGTAATAAATAATTATGTTCTATCGCTCACATGCGTGGGCAGGCGTGTTCAATCAGTTGCCGCAGTAGGTGCCGATGAAGAAGATGCTGCGGGTGCTTTCCTCAAGTATGAAATACAGGAAGGGGCGGGTAGCGTGGAACTCGGCTTTTTCATATAGCTGTGGTCCAGGGGATGTTGGTTCCATCTCCGCAACGGTCACTGCCGAGGCTTTGGCGCCGTCCTCGTCGACTTCGATCTTGGCCTTCTGCTTCATCATTGATACATACAGGCTCATTTCAGACATGTTTGAGAAGTTGGCGCTATAGCTGAACGCTGATTTGATGCCCATGGGCTCGAGAACTTTAATCAAATCGATGTCGCTCACGATTTCAAACCGTGGCATGAGAATATCCACCTCGTGGGGTGTCATGTCGATGGCGTTCAGATGGTCGGTCAATTCCTGCTGGCTCATGTCGCGGATGAGGTCGCTTGTGGTCTTCCCTTCGGCAGGCAGCATGACATACATGCTGTAGCCGCCACTGCCAAAGGGTATGCGCAGCATGGAGCACAACTCGCTCTCGCAGCCCTGTGCGATGGCCATGCGGTGCATGAGCTCACGAGTCACGACAGATCCGTCAGGCAAAGTGAAACTCGAGTTGCGGGTGTCGTTTTTGTCAAATTTCTCGGTCCAGTCTGCTTTGAAATAGATGGCGTTCAACAGACACATGGCGGCATCGGGATTCAACTCGTCGAGGATGCTGGGAATCATCCCGTTTGTGTTCTTTGAGCACCACTTATTGATTTTCTCCAAGGAACTGCTCTTGGTGAAGTCCAGAGCTTCGATTTGAGCGTTATAATAGTTCTCTATGTCTTTAACATATTGTTTGAGCAGGCTTAATCCCATAGCAGAATTGACGTTGATGCAGTTGGCGATTTTCACGGTCGCAGCCGGATCGACATTGGGCGCTCCTTCAATCATTTTCTTGCAGTATTCGTTCACAGCTTTCGGGTCTGAGCCGAATCCCAGCGTTGCTGTGATTTCGTCACGCGTGGTTCCTGCCGCGCCGGCGTTAAGCATTCCCAGCACATAGGTCACGCTGATGGGTGACAGCACGGTGCTGCTGTCGCCTTTCTGCTCCTGCATGGTCTGGAACAGCCGCCAGGCAAACTCATTGTTGTTGTCACGCATTTGCTTTTGTTCAGCGCTCAACTGGATGGGCTTAGTCTCAGGTAGCATATAAACAACGTCACCGTCGTCATCTTTACAGGCCGTCAGTGCCAGCATCACCAGCAACAGGGTCATCATTTTCTTTGTTGTGTTCATGTGATATCTCTTTTTATCTTATCAATTCATTGCAATAATTCAGGTTCTTTATCTTGACAGCAATACCCAAAAGGGTGTTTTTCTCATCTTACACCTCGGCTGATATATTAAAAGCGGTAGCCTATGGAGAGTTGGGCGTTGCCGTTTCTGGCGTTACTGTCTTCATATAGCGGTATCAGGCCCAGGGTGTAGCGGAGCTGAACAAAGACCTTTTCATTGAAATTGTAGGTCGCGCCAAGTCCGAGGCCGAAATCAACGCTTCTGTGGCCCATGTCGTACTTATCTACCCAATGGTAGTTGCTTTCTTCCCTCTTATCGGTACATTTATCATAGACTTTTAAACTCAGTTGCGGTCCCAAGTCAATGCTCAACGATTTGGTCACATAATACTTGAAGATGACGGGAATGTTGATGTAATTTGTCTGATAAGTCGAGGTTACATCAACGGGCGGTAAAAGGCTTAGGCTAATCAACCAATCTTTCCATTCACGTTTGGGTCGCGCATGAGTAGCGAACACCACCTCGGGGGCTATAGCAAATTTTCTATTGAAGCGATACTCCATGAACACACCAGCTTGAAAGTTCAAAGCGCTTTCATCGTTGATGTTTTTGCCCCACTGGTGCGTATAGTCCACACCGACTTTGGGGCCAAAAGTGAATGTCTTCTGCGCCATAGCCGTCCCTGCGGCCATCAGCATGCACACGAGTGCAAATATTGTCTTCTTCATGATTATTCAATTATCAGATTAGTGATTAATGATTAGTGATTAGTGAGGCGTCCGCCATCTAAGGACTAGAGATTAGTGATTAGTGATTAGAGATTAGAGAGGCGTCGGCCAACTAACAACTAAGGACTAACAACTAAGGACTAGAGATTAGTGATTAGTGATTAGAGATTAGAGAGGCGTCCGTCAACTAACAACTAAGGACTAAGAACTAAGGACTAAGAACTAAGGACTAAAAACTAAGGACTAAAAACTAAGGACTAAGGACTAAAAACTAGGGACTAGAAACTAAAACAAATTCCCACTGAATTCATGACGGCTCACCTTGGTGTTAAATGAACCGGAAAAATGTGAGCAGTCCCTATCGATAGTAATGTCCACGTTGGTGAGGTCGTAGTATCTGTCGTCTAGCGTGGACTTGGCTTCGTCGGCCTTGATGAGGTAACCTTTGTCGGTAATCGTCACATTCAGGTTTTTGTATTCAACAATATCTGCTTGCCCGGCGCCATTGACGCCCGGAATAAAATTGCTGATCTGCATCACACAGGAATTGGCATTACTGTTCAGCATGAACAGATAGGCTGACATGTTGGTATTAATGCTTGCGCCCATCGGGTCGATGATTTTTGTAATGACATTGTTGAACTGCAGATGGGTAGTGCAGACAATGGTGTAATCATCCTGCTGGAAAGTGTATCGCATCGTGCGGGTTTGTGTGTCAAGGCTGCCAGACAGGTTTTTTGCTCCGTCGCCCAGGTTCTGGGTCGTGGAGAAAGAATATACTCTAACGGGCGAGCCAGAAGCTGAGGGAATTGTCATCTCGGGCGTGGTGAGGGTGCGTGCTTGTCCATCAATATCCTTGTAGGTGCTTGTGATTTTGATGGTGCGCGTGCTGCCATTGAATTTGATTTCGACATCAGCTGTGCTTTGTGAGAAGATGACCACACCATTCCTGCATGCCCGGTTATTGATGGCAGTGGTGAATTTCTGCACGTTTTCTTTCTTGTCATTCTTGACATCTTCGTCGCAAGCAGTGAGTAAATACATCGCCAGCACAGCCAGCAGCAGTGTCATTAATTTCTTTGTCGTGTTCATAATTGAATTATTTTATGTTTTCAATGATGTTGAATTCTTAATTGTTACTACTCGGCAAGGCGCAGGCCCAAGGTAGTTGAGTGGAGTATATACTTATTGTTTTCGCCATCGCGGCGCCACACGGTGCACCCGTCAGAGTTGCTGCCGAACGAACCACCCCTGATGATACGGTAACTTAACGTATCATCAGTGTACCAGATAACTGACTCAAGAGTACTGCACCACTCCCTCACATTGCCGCTCATGTCATGGAGCCCCAGTTCGTTGGGCTTCTTTTGGCCTACAGGATGCGTTATGGTATCGCAATTTTCAATCCACCAAGCCACCTCGTCAATGTTATCGCTACCGGCATAGGTGTAACCATGTGTCTTGTTCCCTCCACGGGCGGCAAACTCCCACTCGGCCTCGGTGGGAAGCCTGAAGTGCCGTCCCGTTAGTGCGTTTAGCTTAGAAATGAAGTCTTGGCAGTCATCCCACGATACCCATTCGACCGGGCGGTTAAGGTCATCTTCATAAACCCGTTCATCATTATTGCTGGAGAAATAACTGGGGTTCTCGCCCATGACGGCAAGCCATAAGGCTTGGGTGACCTCGGTCTGGCCGATGCTGAAGTTCCCAACTGAGACATTGAGTGTAGAGTCTTGATAATAAAGAAAATGATCCATCACCAAGAATTCCATGTTCATTTTCACACTGCCGCCTTTCACCTTTACCATATTGAATGACACGCCGTTCACATTGATTGTCTCGATAGCGGATTCCGGCTCATCCGTCACATCGCAGGCTGTCAGTGCAAGCAACCCAATAAGCAGTAAATAAAAATTCTTTTTCATAATCGTTTCTATTTAGTTATCATTAATATTGACACGAGTGGCAATTGATGTTATTCATCACCTGCGGCAAAGCCCGCTAGGCTCCCGTTGATAATGTTATGGGCGCGGCTCAGGTCCTCGTTGGTGGAAGTGCCATGATTGCAGATGTATTCAATGAAGTTTTTCAGCAATACCAGTTTTTCCTCTGACAGCGTGTAATCATAATGGTAGGCAATTAAAGCCCCCAACAGATAATTGAATTCTTGCCCAATAAAACCATCGGTTTGACTCAAAGCGATAGCATCGTTCTTCGCCAGCACCTCCTTGGCAAGACGGCACCGTTGAGCCGTATTCAACGCGATATTATCGGCAAGCGTGCACACGACCAATGTCCATGACGCCAGATTTTTAGCACTCACCAGAGTCTTTCCCTCCTGATCATCGTCGAGTTCTTTATAGCCCAACTTGATGTACAAGTCAACCACAGCGTCGCGGCCGCTATATCGTTTCATCAGTTCCTCATAGCCGTTGAAAGTTGTCATGACGACCAGGATTTCATAATAGATATTGTTGCCGGTAAGCCAGTTGTTATTGTAGGGATGCTTGAAACAGGTCCATGCCAGATTGGTGGTTGACATGTTTTTCAACAAATCATTGGGAACGTTGGTCATGGCTATCAACTCCTCAAATGATTGGGCTTCGGCTTTATGCTCCTTCCAGTAGTCATAGCTGTAGCTCTCGCCCTGCAAATCATTGTCATTGATGGAGGGGGCTGGCCACATCTCAAAGTCAGGTATGGGCATTAAAGGGAATTTAGGATTGGTCGTCATCCCTACATCAATCGTTGGAGCATCAACGTCTGCGTCTTTTATGCAAGCACTCAAACCCAGCAAAGCCAAGGCAAGTGTCATCATTATAATTCTTGTTTTCATAATTCTATTGATATTTTATTGTTGGTTGTCAAAATAACTCCTAACTCCTAACTTCTAACTTCTAACTCCTAACTGCTAGTTGACTGTTTCTTGGGTGCGTTGCAGCGTGGCGTCGTTGCCGCTGCGGCGCTTGAACGGATTGTTGATGGTGTTGAACGTCCACCTGACCATGAGCGAGACGCTGCGCGAGTCGTTGTGGATGTCGGCGCTGTTGAACACGTTGCCGTATTTAGTATCGATGCGAGTGCTCATGCTGCGGTTGAACACGTCATTGAAGTTGGCGCCCAGGGTGAGCCTGTCGCCGAGCAGGCGGGCCATCACGCTCAGGTTCAACCCCAGCCTTGAATTGCAACGGGTGCTGCAGCCCGTGGTCCAGGGCGTGGAATACAGCAGGTCACACCCCAGCATCACATGCTGTGAGAAGTTGTACTGTAGGTTGCCATGCAGCATGGCAAACGGCCTGTTCTCGATTTTTTCCCGTCCCAACGAGGGCACGGGGATGCGGGGCCATGTGCCCGAAGCCAGCAAGAAGACGTTGAAATATCTGTTGCTGTAGGAATAATCCAGGTCGAGGCTCAGGGCATGAATGCGGCCGATGTTGATGGGGCTCTGGAGCAAGGCTCCTGAGCTTAACAGCTGATGTACGGTCTGGATGGCATTGTCCACACGGCTGTAGGATAGCTGGGCCGCAAAATGGCGATACTGTGCCGTCAGGGCAAAGCGGTCGGTCGCCGTGGGGCGCAACTCGGGATTGCCCGTAGCAAGGTCATCGGCGCCCAGGTAAATGATATTGGGCGACAGGCTGCTGCTGGGTAAATTCTCCTGCGATGAATGACCCGTCATGAAATCAGAGTTTGAGAGGAAGGAATAACCCAGGCTGTTGTATGGCAACACGTTAAAGTAGAATGTGGAGCGCAACTGGTTGTAGGACGGGCGCACAAGCGTGCGGCGATAGCTGGCCGTGAGGTCCAGGTCGTCGTTCACCCGATAGCCCACCTTAAGGCTCGGTAACAGGTCATGATAGGTTTTCTCATAACGGATAACGACGTCCTGTAGCGTTTTGGTATAGTCATACTCATAGCGCAACCCCAGGTTCATCCGCCAGCGATTCCATTGCTTGCTCAACGCATAATAGGCCGATGTCCAGTAGTTGTTGCGGTTGCTTCGCTGCCTATCGCCCGCTTTCTCTACTTCGCTGGCATTATTGGCATGGCCCCATTCCAGTCCCGTCTTGTGTTCCCAACCACGGGTGGCAAAGTCATATTTCGCCGTGGCCGTGCTGATTTCATAGTCGTTGAAATAGTCTATCGTTTGAGGTGTCAGGCCTGGCTCATAAATGTCCTGTCGATTGGTCTGCCAGGAATAGGCACGGTCGTAGATGAGCAGCAGCCGGGAGTCGTCGGTGCGTTGCCACGAGTAGCTGGCCGAAATACTCTGGTGGTCTGATCTCAAGGCCATGTCACACTGTTTGTCTGTCCGGTCGGTGGCAAAACCATGATTATACTTGTGCGACGTCTGCAGGTCAATTCCCGTCTTGCTGAAATCGCCACTGTATTGAACACCCACGACGCTCTTGGGGGTGAAGGCATAGTTGATGCCGGCAAACACAAGGTAATTGTCTCCGCTGCCCGCATAGCTCGTGGTGTCGTTTTTCGAACCACGGTCATAGGTGTGGGTGTATTGCGTGTTGTGACTGCGGGAATAGTTGCGGCTGTAACCCAGCGAGACGTTGCCCGACAGCTTGTTATACTTGCCGTCAATCGTCAGGGTCGTGGCGTTTGAAACTTTGTGCTTGAAGTCCAGCACCTCGGTAAGACTGGCGCCCAGATGGTTCTTGATGGAACTGTGCGTGTATAACTTGATGACCGCATTGGCTGTGGAGGCATATTGAGCATCGGGGTCGCGGATGATTTCAACCCGCTTGATATCTTGAGAGCTCAAGGCCCTGAGTTCATGCCTGTTGGTGATGCGGTGGTCATTGATGTAAACCTCGGTTGAACTGCGCCCGATGACCGAGATAACGTCACCAGCATCGACCATGACACCCGGCGCCCAACGCAACAGGTCCAGTGCATTGCCCGCGTTACCCATGATGGTGCCGCCTAGGCTGTAGATGGTATAATTGGTCCCGTCGCGCGCTACCTGCATTTTGGGGGCGATGACAAAGGTTTCCTGGAGCCTGGTAATCTCGGGTTCCATCTTGATGGTACCGATTCTCATCGTCTTACAAGCCTTATACACTGTCTTGTAACCCACATGACTGATACGGGCAATGACCTTTTCGCGCTCAACGGGAATGACAAAATAGCCGCTGGCGTTGCTCACACCGTGGGTGAGCAGGGTGGAATCCCGTGGATCCATCGCGATGATGTTGGCATACTCCAACGGCTGTCCTTTCTCGTCAACGAGACGGCCGATAAGGCGGCGGTCGGTCTTGTGGGTACATTCCACATAGATTTCGTGCTTGTCGTTAACGGTCATGGCAATGGGATAAAAGCCGATGAGTTGGCGGATGGCTTCGGGCACGCTCTTGCCTCTCACGTCGGCAGTGACACTGAAGTCCTCGAGTTCGTTGAAGATGAACACGATGCGGTAACGGTCGGTATGGCCTTGCAGATACTTCAGCGCCTCGCTCATCGAGACCCGATTGAAGCGGTGCGTGATCTGTTGTGCATCAACGCTCATAGCCGTGACACAACAAATAAGGAATAATATCAATACCTGCAGTCTCATCATTGATTGGCCTTCATGTCGTTCCCGGTAATTACCAGTTGATCACCATCGAGCTTGACGCTAAATGCCTCGAAGTTGTTGAGCATCTCAACGACCTCGTCGAGGGTGAAATCGGGTTCCCACTTATAGTATAACCGCAGTGAGCGCACCTCGTTGCCATTCCACTGGGGCTTGACGTTGTAGTGTGCTGCCAGGTCATTGATGATCTGCTCCAGCGGCACGTCATCATACAGGTGCGCCTGCGTCTTGTCCGCCTCTGCATCAGTAGCGCCCTCTGTACTGTCGGTCACTTGCGGATTTACGTTGGGAGTGGTGTTTTCAATGGTTTCGGTTTGGGGAGTGTGGGCGAAATGGGAATAAATGGCTGCGGCAGCAATCCCGAAGACTGCCAGGACGACAATGGCGGCTGCGATATTTCTCCAATCAAAGGACTTGACGGTGCGAACCCGATGGGCAGCGGCAAAGCGTTCCCATTCCAGGTCAACCGTTTCGGCAGTGAATTCCTCTTCGGCCTGCTCTGCGTCAAGGGCGCTATGCGTCTTGCACATCATCTCATAGAGCGATGCACATTCCTGATCGGCGAGAATCTCCCGCCATTGTTCATCGGTATATTGTCCCGGATCGTCCATCATGCGGAACAGTAAATCGGTCTTTTCCATCATCCTAAAGATTTTGAGGGACTCCTATAAATTAGCTTGAGTCATAATCGTTTCGATAATTTATAGGTGTCCAGTAAAGTTAAACGTAATTGGTTGAGCGCGTTGCGCAGATGCTTGTAGACTGTCGTCTCGCTCACTTGCAGTTGTGTGGCGATCGCCTTGAACGTCAACCCATACCTGTAGTGGAGCAAGATGATTTCTCGGCAGACGGGCGGAGTGAGATGGCTGATGCCATTCTGCAACGCAGTGATCTCGCTTTCAAACGCCTCGCTGTCACCAGGGTCCTCGTCATTTATCGGATAGTCACGCATGGCACGCTCACGGGTGTTCTGAGAGCGCATCTCATTCAGGCAGCCGTTGCGCACGCATGATAACAAGAATGCACCAGCCTTGTCGCTGTCGAAACGGATGTCGCCGTCCAGCAGCCGGGCAAAGACATCATGCACGATATCCCGGCTCTCCTCCTTGTCATGCAACATCATGAATGCCAGGCGATACATCGCTTGGTAATGCTGCTTGAACAACGATTCGATATGTCGTGTCTTGTCCTCCATTCACTAATATAGAAACGCAAGGGCCGATTTACTAAACCCTTTTCCGTAACTTTTTTTAATCACGCTACAAAATTACCCATCAATCCCGACACCCACAACCCCCAAATGGGTACTTTGGGCTTTATTTAGGATGCGGGCCATCTTTGCGGCGGCGGCAGCAGTGTCTAATTAGCAACTCATTGCCACCATAACCAACCGAACCGAAAAAAGTCGAGACCGGCACCTTTTCGGTATCAGCCTCGTTGCTTCTTTTCCAGACTCGCTGTCGGTTTGATTATGCCGTCTTGAAGGCATCTTTCATCACTTCCTCCACCCCTGCGCTCAGTGCTCTGATGGCCGAAGGTAAATGGATATTATCATTACCGTCCTTT
>CACYAW010000079.1 GCA_902772455.1 uncultured Bacteroidales bacterium | reverse complement strand
CATGCCCATCCACCCGCGTGGCGTGCAGGGCCGCATCGGCTCGCTGGGCAGCCCCTATGCCCCGCGCGACTACCATGCGGTGAACAGCGACTTCGGCACCATTGCCGACCTCAAGGCCTTTGTTGCCGCTGCCCATGAACGCGGCATGCAGGTGTGGCTCGACTGGGTGGCCAACCACACGGCTAAGGATAATGTGTGGATCACCCAGCACCGTGACTATTACAACTCAACGCTCACGAGCCCCAACGGCTATGGCGACGTCTATCAGCTGGATTACAGCAAGGAGGCGACCCAGCTGGCGATGATCGAGGCGATGCAGTACTGGATTGACCAGGTGGATATCGACGGCTACCGTTGCGACTACATTAGCAGCAACACCATCCCTACCAGTTTCTGGACCCGCGCCATCAAGGCGTTGAAGGAGTACAAGCCTGGCAAGACCATTACCATGCTGGGCGAGGGTGACATGGCCAACAGCGTTTCGCGTCTGCTCGTGTGCGGTTGGGACTATGACTACGCGTGGGGATTCCAATCTGGCCTGGTCAACAACAAGAACAATCCCTCTGGTGTGCTCAACCAGTGCCGCAACCTGGTGGGAGACCTGCGTTTCATCGACATCAGCCGCATGGTCTATCTCACCAACCACGACCAGAACTACAACAGTTCGATGAACACGCAGTATGGCAACAATGCCTATGCCTTCACCGTGCTGACGTTCACGCTTTACGGCATGCCCATGCTGTATAACGGCCAGGAGACCGGCTATCTGATGTCGCGCAAGCTGGACTACTTTAACCGCACGCCCATCAACTGGAACAGTGTGGACAAAAAGATGCTGAATACCGTCAAGGCGCTGACGGCCCTCAAGCACAGCTGTGACGCCCTCATCGACAACGGCAACCGTGCCAGCGAGGTCAATTTCCTGACCACCGGCAACAATAATGTAGTGGCCTACACCCGCCATCACAACGAACAGACGGCTCTGGTGGTACTCAATTTGGGTACGGCTGCCGTGAACACCGTGGTAACGGGCCTGGAGGCTGGTGAATGGAAACTGGCCATCGATGTGGACAACATCGCGGCAGGGCTGACAGCCACCCCGGTCAACCTGAACTCCACGCAAAACTTCTCGATTCCTGCGGGCGGCTACAAGGTCTATTTCAAGGGTGACCCCGCTCCACAGTGGCAGATGGGTGACGTGAATGCCGACGGCGAGGTGAACATTGCCGACGTGACCAGGATCATTGACTTGATACTGGGAGGCCAGGCCGATGCGGCATTGCTGGCCCGTGCCGACGTGAACACCGACGGTGAGGTGAATATCGCCGACGTGACCAAGGTGATTGACATTATCCTGAGCTGATTAGCCATTAAAAATCAATATGAGTATGAGCATGAGACGTCTTGTTGTTGTTGCTTTGATGCTGGCTGTCGCTACGGCAGTGGTTGCCAGGACGGGAGATAACGCTTTCAGGCGTTTGGACAGCCTGATAGCGGTACAACCCCGGATTGTGGCCGACAAAGAGTCAAAACTCGCTCATATGAAGTCTGACCTGGCTCGTGAGACCACTCAGCGGGGCCGATTCGAGCTCGTGCGCCGATTGTATGAGGAATATGCGGCTTATCAGTATGATTCGGCCTATGCTTACGTGAGCGAGTGTATCCGCCTTGCCCAAACGATGGGCGACGCTGAGCGGCTGACAGATAGCCGACTGAATCTGGCGCACATCCTCTCCACAGCCTGCCTGATGGAACAGGCGAGGCAGATGCTGGCCCAAATCGACACCACCCAGTTGACGCCCGACCAGTTCATCCGTTATTACCGCACCAAAACCGACCTGCTCATCTACCAAGCCGAATACATGCAGGGCACACGCTATGCCGATGAAGCGGTGAGGCAGCTCATTGCGCTGCGCCAGCGTGTCACAGCGCTCGACGGGCCAAAGGATAACGTGAGCTACCTAATCACCAGAGCCGAAAGTTTGGCCGACAGCAGGAACCCGCAACAGGCGATAGACCTGCTGGCCTCATTGCTGGCCCGATACAAGAGCGGCGACCGCATGTATTCCATCATCACCAGCACGATGTCGTTCCACTATTCCCAGATGGGAGACAAGGACAGGCAGATGCAATACCTGATCAAGAGCGCCGAGAGCGACCTGGAGGGCTGCATCCGCGAGAACACGTCCCTCAGGGCGATTGCCGACCGCCTGTTTGACGAGGGAGACATCGACCGGGCATACCGCTACATGCGTGTGGCCGTGGACGATGCCAACTTCTACGGCACACGCCTGCGTAACATTCAGGCTTCGGGCATCGTGCCCAAAATCCTGAGTGCTTATCAGACCAAGCAGGAGCAGGGCAACCGCAAGATGATGTGGCTGCTGGGCGTGATTTCGCTCATCGCATTGCTGCTGGTAGTGGGAGTGATTGCCATCTACCAGCTGTTGAAGCGCTACCGCCGCCTGAATGAACAAAAGAAGGCCATCAACGAGCAACTGCGGCAGGTCAACGGCCAGCTGCACGACACCGTGGGGCAGCTGCACGAGAGCAACGCCCTGCTGCAGGAACGTGAAAAACTCAAGGAGGAGTACATTGCCCGATTCCTGGCCCTATCGAGCCGTTTCATCGACCGTGGCGAGGAACAGCGCAAGGCCCTGTACCGCCTGTACCGTGACCGCAAGACCGAGGAACTGGCCCGAGAACTCAAGAGTGCCGGCTTCGGCAACGAGAACGCCCAGCTGTTCTACGAGAACTTTGACAACGCGTTCCTGAACATTTTCCCCAACTTCGTCGACGAGGTGAACAAGCTGCTGCAAGAAGGCGGCAAAATCGAGGTCAAGCAGGGCAAACGCTTGACGACCGAGTCGCGTGTGCTGGCGCTCATCCGCATCGGCATCACCGACAACCAGAGCATTGCCAACATCCTGCGCGCCAGCCTCACCACCATTTATACCTACCGTTCCAAACTTAAGGCCCGCGCCCTCGACAAGGACAGCTTCGAGACACACGTCAAAGCCATCGACCGCTAGGACCTGTGATTTGCGTTTGTAAATTTGTAATTAACAAATGAAACTATTAATAATATGAAAAGAATTTTTGTTTTAGCCTTTATGTGCTTGGCAATGAATTTGTTGGCATCAGCTAAGGACGTGAAAGTGAGTTCGCCCGACGGGTCGCTGACGGTGACCGTGGGCGTGGACGGCGGTAAGGCCTGGTATCAGGTCAATCGCGGCACCGAGGCCATTATCGGCCGCTCGGCATTGGGCTTCGTGCTCAAGGACGGCGACCTGAAGGACAACTTCAAGATGGGCAAGGTGACCCGTTCGAGCCTTGACGAGACGTGGAGCCAGCCATGGGGCGAGGATGCCCAGGTGCGCAACCATTACAACGAGATGCGTGTGCGCCTTCAGGAGAAAAATGGCAAGAAACGCAATCTGGACGTGGTCTTCCGCGCCTTTGACGACGGTGTGGCCTTCCGCTACGAGTACCCGCGTCAGCCCGGCTTGCAGGACTTCGTGATTATGGACGAGGTGACGCAGTTTGCCCTGCCCAGCGATGCCCAGGCGTGGTCGATTCCCGCCTTGCAGGCCTACTACGAGGGTATCTACACCCGTGAGCCGCTCAGCAAGAAGGGCAAGATGTCGGGTCCTGTGGCCCTGGAGGTGAATGACTCGCTCTACATGGCCATCATGGACGCCAACCTGACCGATTATTCGACGATGAATTTCGCCCCTAGCGGGACAACCCTCCAGGCCGACCTCGTGCCCTGGCAGAACGGCGACAAGGTGAGGGTGGGGGATACCCGCGTGAGCCCCTGGCGCGCCATCATCATCGGGCGCAAGGCAGCCGACATCCTGCTTTCACGCATGGCCTTGAACCTGAACGAGCCCTGCAAGATTGAGGACACGTCATGGCTGAAACCCACAAAATATGTGGGTATCTGGTGGGCATTGCAAAAGCAGCGCTGGACCTGGTCACAGGGCGAGCGCCATGGTGCCACCACCGAGAATACCAAGCGCTACATCGACTTTGCTGCCCGTCATGGCTTGGGTGGCGTGCTGGTCGAGGGATGGAACTACGGCTGGGACACCGACTGGACCAAACACGGCGACGGCTTCTCGTTCACCAAGGCCTATCCCGATTATGACCTGGCAGGCTTGTGCCGCTATGCCGGCGAGCGCGGTGTTCGCATCATCGCCCACAACGAGACTGGCGGTGCTGCCCAGAACTACGAGGACCAGTTGGAGGATGCTTACAGGCTCTATGAGTCATTGGGCATCAACACCGTCAAGACGGGTTATGTCAATTCCCACTTCTACAACGGCGAACTGCAGCACTCACAGTGGGGCATCCGCCACTTCCGCAAGGTCATCGAGACCGCGGCCCGATACCACTTGATGATTGTGAACCACGAGGGCGCCATGCCCAGCGGCATCCAGCGCACGTGGCCCAACCTGATTGCCACCGAGAGCATGCGTGGCCAGGAGTACAACGCCTTTGACCGTCGTGGCGGCAACCCGCCTTACCACGAGTGCATCCTGCCGTTCACACGCGGCTTGGGCGGTCCCATGGACTTCACTCCCGGCATCTTTGAATACCGCAACGACGCCGTTCCCGGCACACGCCCGCAGACCACGTTGGCCCACCAGCTGGCCGAGTACATCGTCATCTACAGCCCTGGCCATATGGCAGCCGACGAGATTGAGAACTACGAGCACCAGCCTGCCTTTAAGTTCATCGAGGAAGTGCCCACCAACTGGGAGCGCACGCTCGTGCCTCATGCAGCGATGGGCCAGTATGTGACCTATGTGCGTCAGGAACGCGGCACCGACAACTGGTATGTGGGCAGCGTGACTGACGATAAGGCCCGCGACCTGGACCTGCCGCTCGACTTCCTGGCAGACGGCAATTACATGGCCATCATCTATGAGGACGGCCCCGATGCCGACTATCGCAATAATCCTTATCCGATGACTATCCGCCGTATGGAGGTGAATAAGGCTTCTGTCCTTCATCTCCACCTCGCCCCTGGAGGTGGTGCTGCAATACAGCTGTTGCTTCAGAAATAGGAGAATAGTTTATATAATAGTGGCACGCGTGACCTATGGATTGGGTCGCGCGTGCCTTTTTCACAGGTGTTTTGGTAGATGTTGTCAAATTTTTTGACAAATTTGAGTACCTTATACTGATTTTTTATGTTTTTTTTTCTAAAAAGTGTTTGTTTTGTAAAAAATTGTATATTTTTGCCGTAGAATATTGTGCGGATTGTGAGAGAGACTCGCTCTTGACATAGAAATCAGTAAGCAGAGCGCCCTTGCTGTAGATAAATACCTTAGAGATAATCAACACCAATCCACTGGAAGGCCCAGATAGGCGCTCGTCTGAGCCTCTGAACAAATTGTTTTACTGTATGAAGAGACTTTTATCAATTCTCATGGCGATATGCCTCATCTCGATGAGCGCATGGGCCAACAAGACCGTGAGTGGTAAGGTCATCAGTGCTATTGACAATGAGCCGTTGATTGGCGCCACGGTGCAGGCCGTAGGAACCAATCAAGGAACCTCCACTGACTACGACGGTCAATTCACAGTAACTGTAGATGACAAAGTAACACAGCTCTTGATCAGCTGTGTGGGCTACAAAGCTCAAGTCGTTGCGGTTGCGAGTTATGTATCGGTAGCCCTTGAGGAGGACAAGACCTTGCTCGACGAGGTCGTTGTCACGGCTATGGGTATCAAACGTGAGAAGAAGGCACTGGGTTACAACACCCAGAACCTGAACGCTGAGGACCTGAACACAAGCGGTACGACATCGCTGGCTAACGCCATTCAGGGTAAATTGACCGGTGTGCAGGTGCACCAAGCCAGTGGCGCTCCCGGTTCCTCGGCCCAGATTGTGATTCGCGGTGCCCGTTCGTTCAGCGGTAACAACACCCCGTTGTATGTCGTTGACGGCATGCCCATCGCATCAAACGCCGACTTCTCGACAGGACAGAGTGTTACCGGTGCCGATTATCCCAACCGTTCTATTGACTTGAACCCCGATGACATCGAGAGCATCAACGTGTTGAAGGGACAGGCCGCCAGTGCGCTTTACGGTATGCGCGCCAGCAATGGTGTCATTGTCATTACCACCAAGCGTGGCCGTGTTGACAGTGAGAAACCGACCGTCAGCATCAATTTCAATATCGCTGCCGACCGCGTGTCGCGCAAGTTTGAGCGCCAGACCGTGTACTCGCAAGGTAATGGTCTGTACATGGACGATGACGGAACTATCCATGACTCGGGTTTCAACCCTGCAAGTTCCATGACTTGGGGTCCCAAAATCACCGAACTGCCCAATGATCCCGCTTACGGATATGGAGGATCATCCGCTCCCGCAGGCGGCAGTCCCGGTCAGTACTACAACCCCAAGTATGAATGGGGTGGCTTGAGTGGCTGGCAGACTCCCCAGATCTATGACAACGTGGGTGACTTCTTTGAGAATGCCTATACCGAGAATGTGAACTTGTCGATTGCCCAAAAGCACAACAACGTGAACTACTCGTTCGGTTTGAGCAACAGTTACCAGAAGGGTATCGTGCCCTCGACCAACATGACGCGTTGGGGTGCCCGCGGACTGGTTGACTGGGAAATCAGCAAGAACTGGAAGACGGGCTTCAGCGGCAACTACAGCAGCAGCAAGATCAACACTGCTCCTGGCGCCAACTCAGGTATCTTGAACGTGGTATATGCGGCTCCTGCCGAATATAACCTGAAGGGTATCAGTCCCAATTATCCCGATGATCCCAAGTATCAGGTTTGCTTCCGCACGACCAGTTTCAACAACCCCTATTGGTGGGCTAAGTATTGTGAATACTATCGTCACACCAACCGTTTCTTTGGTAACGCTTACCTGGAGTTCTCTCCCAACCTGGGCAACGAGAACATGAAGCTCACCTTCCGTGAGCAGGCTGGTGTCGATTTCTGGACCACCGATAACCGTGATGTTCAAGAGCTTTACTATGACGGCCGAACGGGCAACAGCATGGAGAAGGGCTCAATTGCGGTAACCGGTGTTCGCGAGAACGTGTTCAATAACCTGTTCTGGGCCAATTTGGACTATAAGTTCGGTGCCGACAACGAATGGTTCCTGAACTTCATGCTCGGTAACGAGATCAACCACGAGAATGCCCGCACCTGGGAGACCGACGGCTCGGCATTCAGCTACTTTGGATTCCCCACGTTGCAGAACTGTACGAGCTATGACTATGCGACGGACTATGAGTGGAAAGACCGTAGTGTGGCCTTCTTCGGACAGGCTACCATGTCATGGAAAGACATGCTCTACTTGACCGTCACTGGTCGTGAGGATATCGTTTCGTCGATGCCCTACAAGAACCGCTCGTTCTTCTATCCCTCGGTATCGTTCGGCTGGATTTTCACCGAGCTTCCCGGGCTGAAGGGCAAAAACTTCCTGAGCTATGGTAAGTTCCGCGCTTCTTGGGCTCAGGTGGGTCAGGCAGGTCATTACTATAAGGATTACTACACCGTTCCCACCTATGGCAGCGGTATGTACACCTATACTCCGGTTGCCTTCCCCATGAACGGTGTTTCTTCGTTGGTTCCCTACTATGTGAAGTATGACAGTAACCTCAAGCCTCAGAACACCAACAACTTCGAGACCGGTCTTGACCTGAACTTCTTCAACAACCGCCTGCGTCTCGAGTACACGCTGAGTTATCAGAACGTGACCGACCAGATCTTCTCGGTTCCCTGCTCGGGCTCGAGTGGTTATCAGTACCTGATGACCAATGCCGGTAAGATGGAAACTTGGTCGCATGAGGTATCGCTGAATGCCGACATTCTCCAGAACAAGGACTATGACCTGACCTTCGGTGTGAACTTCTCGAAGATCAATAACAAGGTCGTTGAACTGGCCGAGGGCGTTGAGTCGATCTTCTTGGGTGGCTTCGTTGAGCCTCAGATCCGCGCTCAGGCAGGTTGCACCTATCCCAACATCTACGGTTACGCCTTCAAGCGTGACGAGTCGGGTAACCTGCTGTTGAAGGACGGTCTGCCCCAGGCAACTGCCGACAGCGAGGACCTGGGCAACTGCTCGCCCGACTTCCAGGTGGGCTTTAACTTGGGCGGTCGTTACAAACGCGTTTCGCTGGCTACCACTTGGGATTGGAACAAGGGTGGCCGTATGTACCACGGTACGCTGGGTACCCTGGAGTACTTCGGTACAACCAAGAATTCACTGCCTTACCACGAGGGTACCATGGTGGCCGAGGGTATCGACGAGGCTACCGGTAAGCCCAATACCAAAGAGGTGCTGAAGCAAGACTGGTACATGGCGTACTATGACATCACCGAGGCCATGGTCTATGACATGAGCTACTTGAAGCTGCGTGACATCACGCTCACCTACGATCTTCCCCGCTTTGCCGGCATCAACCTGTCGATCTACGGCTTTGCCCGCAATGTGCTGGTTTGGTCAAAGCTCACCGACTTTGACCCCGAGTCATCGCAGTCAAACGGCAACATGAGTGGTTACTTTGAGCGTTATTCACTGCCTGCTACCTCAAGCTACGGCGGCGGTATGAAGATCACGTTCTAATGTTTGCCTGAGAGTTTTTCAATCATATTTAACACATTCAAAAAAGACTGAAATATGAAACTGAAATATATAACCATAGCCTTATTGGCTATCATGTTCACTTCATGTAGTGAAGACCTGATGGACCGCATCAATGTGGACAATGCCAACCCGCCCGCCGAGGCTGTCGATGGCAAGTTTGTCATCCCGGGAGCCATTATGAGCTCGGCCTTTAATACCATTTCGGGTAACTATGCCTGGTACATCTCTTCGTTCACCGAGCAGGAGTTTGGTACGGGTAACAACCAGCTGATGAGGACCGAAACCCGCAACGTGAGCGAGTACATGGCCACCAGCTGCTTTAACAACGAGTGGAACGACACCTACGCCACCCTCAGGGGCTTGAAGGAAGTCATTGACAAGTGTGCTGAGGGCGGTTCCAATTACGGCCATAGCGATCTGCTGGGAATGGCTCAGACGCTCACGGCTCTTGACCTGGGCATCTTGACCGACCTGCATGGTGATATCCCCTACAGCGAGGCCCTTCAAGGCATTGACAACCTGCAGCCCAAGCTGGACAGCCAGGAAAGCATCTACCAGGCCATCTTCAAGCTGCTGGACGGTGCGATTGCCAACCTGCAGGAAGGCGGCGACAATGTGGGTGAGAGTGACATCCTCTTCGGTGGCGACTGCGACCAGTGGCTGGGCTTGGCCTATGCCTTGAAAGCACGCTACAAACTGCACACCTACTTCCGTGACCGCAACGTCCTGCCCGAGGTCATTAACCTGGCCAATGCCGCTATCGAAGCTGGCTTTGACGGTGCTCAGCTCGATGTGTTCAATGGCGTGACTGCCGACAACCCCTGGAGCGCTTACTGGTGGAGCCGCTATTACACGGGTTCTACCACCACGGTTGATAACCTGATGCTGGAGCGTGACGACCCCCGCGAGTATGTTTATAATATTGACTACTTTGGTGAAAACATCGTTGGCGTGCCTGGCGATGCCGCTGCCGCAAAGCTGGTTCAAGCGGTGAATTGCCCCACTTGGCTTGACAATGGCGCTTCGCCCATCCATGTGTTCAGCAAGAGCGAGTTATACTTCATCCTTGCCGAAGCCAAGGCCCGTCTGGGTCAGGACGCCAGCGAGGACATGGCAACAGCCATCGAGGCTTCGTTTGAGGATTTCGCTTATTGTGATGCATATCCCGAATACACCGAGTTTGATGCTA
Organism: uncultured Bacteroidales bacterium; assembly: GCA_902772455.1. Taxonomy (GTDB): domain Bacteria; phylum Bacteroidota; class Bacteroidia; order Bacteroidales; family Muribaculaceae; genus Sodaliphilus. Next base: position 6,426 of record CACYAW010000079.1, on the reverse strand, counting down.
GCTTGGCGGCCGACTATATCGCCTCGTTGCCCGTGACCTTGAAGGAGATCATGGTGCAGAAGTATCTGGCTCAGTGCCGTGACGAGCAGATCGAGGCTTACAACGACATCCGCCGCTGCATGGCTTTGGGCGAGGAGCACATCACCCTCACCAATCCCAAGAACAACGGTTCGACGGGTAGCACCTGGCCCCTGCGTTTGCCCTATGGCAGCAGTGACGTGACCAGCAATCCCAATGTGTCGGCAGCATTCGGCACCGGTAATGATGCCGGCCGTTACATCTTCACCGAGCCCGTTTGGTGGGCCGGTGGCACCCGTTAACGGATAGACATCGTCCAATCATATCAAGGGCCGCACCTTTAACGGATGCGGCCCTTGATGTGTTATTGATAAAAACGGCAATGTTCTTGCCTGTATAGCATTATTTCTTGCCTGTCATGATGTCGAGAACCATCTTGTCGGTGGCGCACATGGCATCGGCACCGATGATGGTGAGGTTGCGGATAGAGCGGTCCACATCGTCGTCGATGATGCCCTCGGCACTGGTGACGTGACGGCCCTCCATGGCGAGCACGGCGCTGAGCAGCGCGGTCGATACGCCCGAGGCGATTTTCAGGGCACAACTGGGCTTGGCACCGTCGCATATCATGCCCGTGAGGTTGGCGATCATATTCTTCACGGCATAGCAGATGCGGTCAAAACTGCCGCCCATCAGGTAGGTGATGCCGCAGCTGCTGCCAATAGAGGCAACGACACAGCCGCACAGGGCGCTCAGCTTGCCCAGGCTCTGCTTGATGTAGATGGCCGTCAAGTGGCTTAACGTGAGAGCTCGGATGAGTTCTTCCTCGGTATTCTCGTTCTCCATCGCATAAATGGCAACGGGGTTAGTGGCGCAGATGCCCTGGTTGCCCGAGCCGCTGTTGCTCATCACGGGAATGAGGGCGCCGCCCATGCGTGCATCGGTGGCCAATGCGGTCTTGGAGAGGATGCGGGAGAAGATCGTGTTGCCGAAGATGCCGTGGCTCAGCGGACGGTCCATGGTCTTGCCCAGGCAGTGGCCGTAGTTGCCCTTGAGGGATTCCTGGGCGGCCTTGAGGTTATAGTCGCGGGTCTCGAGGATAAAACTGATTTCATCGAGCGGGGCTTGCATGGCGAAGTCATAGACCAGGCGTAGGTTCAAGGCAATGTCGCCCTCGTCGCCGTCGCAGCTCTTGCCGCCTTGCTGGTCGAGCAGCACCTCGTTGTCACGGGTGACGCGCACAAAGCGGGTGTGGGAGCCGCTGATAATGGCTGCCGAGTGGTGACCACTGCCTTCGCACAATATCTCGACATAGAGCTTATCGCAATCGCCCTGCTTGAGCTGGATGTTGATGCGGCCCTCGTCAATGTATTGTTTGCCTTGCTCGATGGCCTCGGGGGTGACGTCCTTGAGAACTTCAAGCTGGTATTCCGACTTGCCGACGATGGCTCCCAATGCGATGGCTATGGGCAGGCCAATCATGCCAGTGCCGGGGATACCCACGCCCATGGCGTTCTTGAGGATGTTGGCGCTCAGCAGGGCCGTGATTTTCTCGGGACGGCAGCCCAGTGCCTCGGTGGCACGGCTCACACACAATGCCACTGCCATGGGTTCGGTACAACCCACCGCAGGGACAACTTCGCGCTTCATCAACGCGATGATTTGCTCTCTAATCTTCTCTTCAATCATTATGTTTTAGTTTTTAGTTGTAAGTTTTAAGTTTTAAGTACAATTACCATCGCCTGAAAAACCGATGAGACAATAGTATTATTACTTACAACTAAAAACTTAAAACTTACAACTCATATTTATTCTTTAAATTTGGTCAGTCCCCCGTCCAGGAAGTCGAGGAAGGCGGGGACGTCCTCCTTGTAGCTGAACGAGCCGCTCAAAGCGTTGCCCTGCGGGTCGACGCAGACATAGAACGGCTGGGTGTTGCTGCCGAACTTGTAGCGCTGCAAGTAGCTCCACTTGTCGCCTATGGTGCGCAGGGTGCGCGTCTCGCCGTTCTCCTCGGTCACCTCGATGGGCTCGGGCAACGGGCGCTTGTCATCGACGAAAAGGGAGATGAGCACATAATCCTTGTTCAGCTTGTCGGCCACGCTGGGGTCGGTCCATACGGCGGCCTCCATCTTGCGGCAGTTCACGCAACCGAAGCCGGTGAAGTCCAGGAAAACGGGTTTGCCGGCGGCAGCTGCTGCGGCCATGCCCTGCTCATAGTCGGTGTAGGCGGCGCGCACCTCCTTGGTGTTGAGGTTGAAGTCCTGCGTGTTCATGGGCGGCGCAAAGGCGCTCACAGCCTTGCACGGTGCGCCCCACAGACCAGGAATCATATAGATGGCGAAGGCGATGGAAATCAGTCCGCCCATGATGCAAACCACGGGCATGGGCTTGGTTTCGTCACCCGGCATGACAATATCGCTTTGGAATTTGAGCTTGCCGATGAGGTATAGACCCAGCAGACCGAAGATGGCGATCCACAGGCACAGGAACACCTCGCGGTCCATCAGGTGCCAGCCGTAGGCCAGGTCGGCTACCGAGAAGAACTTGCATGCGAAGGCCAGCTCAATAAAGCCGAGCACCACCTTTAGGATATTCATCCAGCCGCCCGACTTGGGAGCCGACTTCAACCACGAGGGGAAGAGGGCAAACAGCGTGAACGGCAATGCCAGGGCCAAAGCAAAGCCCAGCATGCCGATGGCAGGACCCCAGAAGTTGCCGCTAGTGGCGAAGTCCACAAGCAGGAAGCCGATGATGGGACCCGTGCACGAGAACGATACCAGTGCCAGCGTGAAGGCCATCAGGAAGATGGACAGCAGGCCGCTGGTGTTGCTGGCCTTGTTGTCAACGGCGTTAGACCACTTGCTGGGCAACTTGATCTCGAACATGCCGAAGAACGACAGCGCGAAAACTACCAGCAGCAGGCACAGGAAAATATTGAATACGGCATTGGTCGATAACGCGTTCAGGGCACTGGGGCCGAAGATGGCGGTCACGATGAGGCCAAGAGCCAAATAGATGACGACAATCGAGATGCCATAGGTGATGGCGTCCTTGATACCTTTCTTCTTGTCATTCTTGGCGCGTTTGAGGAAGAAGCTCACCGTCATCGGGATGATGGGCCACACGCATGGCGTGAACAGCGCCACCAGTCCACCCAGCAGACCCAGCAGGAAGATGTACCACAACGAGCGACTGCTGCTGCCGCCGTCGGTGCCGTCGATGCGTTGGATGTCACCCACAACAGGTTTCCACAGTGCATCGTGGTCCAGGGCGGCAAGGGCAGCACTATCGACTGGAGCGCCCATTGCGGCACTGTCGGCAGCGGCGGCTGCCAGGGCAGCGAGCGAGTCGGCTTTGGCCTTGGCTTCAGCTTCAGCCTTTGCCTTGTCTTCTTCTTCCTTGTTCTTGTCGGCCTCACCGTCAACGGCGGGTGATTTGCCGGCCTTCTTGAAACTTGCCGAACTGGGCGGCAGGCACGACTGGTCGTTGCAGGCGCCATATTCCAGATCGGCATCAATATCGTAGTTGGGTTTGGTGAACTTCACCTTTTGCACAAACTGCACATTGTTCTCAAAGTAGCGCAGTTTGGCACCGAACATCTCGTCGAACTGCGAGATTTCCTTACCCACAGCCTTGAGTTTGCCCATAGGTTCCACACCGTCCTTCTTGTGGAAGGTAATAGCGGCCTCGGTGGGACCCGCGTCGCCCAGGTTGGTGGAATACACATGCCAGCCCTTGTCGATCTTGCCTGTAAAGACAATCTCGCCCTCGCTGGAGCCGTTGGTGGTCTTGAGCTGGGAAGTAAATGTAACAGGATTGGCCATCTGGGCTGCAGCCAGCAGCGCCACGGTAGCCATCGTCAACAATGTCGCGATTTTTTTCATCATAATACTTTGGTTATTTTTATGGTTGCAAAATTAATTATTTTTTTCAATCGTTTGTCATTGTATACACTATAATACTTTGGTTATTTTTATGGTTGCAAAATTAATTATTTTTTTCAATCGTTTGTCATTGTATACACTATAATACGACTTAGGGGTACATTTTCTGTGTTATAAATGGCTTTTTTATTCGTGCGTTATGTGTTGAATTAGATTTTTTATCGAGTCCAATCACCTATTTATAGAAAAATTATTACTTTTGTGGCTAGAACATAAGTATATATAGCGTAGAGGATGATCAAGGAATCAGTCATGACTGTTCACGACTATGAGCAACTGTTCAAGCACAATTTTGAACGGTTGTATTATCATTCCCTTGACATTGTCCACGATGAGGACTTGGCGCGCGATGTGGTGAGTGACGTGTATGTCAACGTGTGGAAGCTGCGTGAGACAATTGCTCTTGACACCGCTTTGTCCTACCTCTATACCAGTGTGCGCAACCGCAGCCTGGATCAGTTGCGTCACCGCAGCCGCCACGTACCGCTTATCGAGGAGGTAATCCAGGAGTTGGAGCACTATAACGATACCGACTGGGAAGAATACGATGCACGCATCAAAGCGCTCAAGGCCGAGTTAGACCGACAGCCCGAGCGTGTCAGGCGCGTACTGTACCTGCGTTTCTATGAGCAGAAGAGCAACCGGGAAGTAGCCGAACAGTTAGGCATAACCGTCGATGGCGTGAAGAAGATTATCCAGCGCTCCTTTGCCCAGATGCGGGTATCTCTAGGTAAAAAAATGTTAAAGTTTGTACCACTGCTGCTATTTGCGTGTATGAATTAGCGAAATGGAACAAGATAATAAGCATATTGAAGGACAGGAGCCGATGTCACCGCTGGAGCAGTGGGAATTGCAGAGCGCTTTGAATCGTGAACACGCCAGTGTGCCCGATGTCGAGGCCGCATGGGCCGACGTGAGCCAACGATTGGATTTGCCGGAGATGGAAGAGGATGCGGATGCACCGATTCCTGCTTCTCAAGCATTGTGGCACAAAATGATTCCCTTTGCCCGATGGGCAGCCGGCATTGCTGCTGTAATCGCATTGATAGTTGGCTATCGCTATTGGTCTGGTTCGCAGGAATCTATGCCCGTCAATGTGAATGCCGACTCATTTGCTATAAATGTTCCCGATAGCATTGATGAGGTGACGATCACTACCGCCGACGGCCATGCCCGTCACATTGAGGAGGAAATGGCTCTTGATCAATCTGCCAAGGACGTTAAACCAGCCCAGCTGATGGCTTTGTCGGTTCCCCGTGGACAAGATTATCACCTGACGCTTGCCGACGGCACCCAGGTGTGGATGAATGCCGAGAGCCGCCTGGAATTCCCCGACCGTTTCAATGGAAACACGCGTGAGGTGCGGCTCGAGGGCGAGGCCTATTTTGAGGTCAAGCGCGATGCCAAGCGTCCCTTCATCGTGCACACCGATTACCTGACGACGCGCGTGTTAGGCACTGCGTTCAACGTGCGTGCCCGTTCCCGCCGCGATGCATCGGTGACGCTGGTTTCGGGCCGTGTGCAGGTGGGAACAGGCGACCTGGCCAAGGTGCTGTCACCAGGCGAACAGGCAGCGCTCTCCGGCTCACAACTGGCCGTCAAGAGTGTGGATACCTATCCTATCATTCAGTGGAAAGAGGGCTTCTTCTACTTTGACAACCAGTCGCTGTTCTTTATCATGCAGGAACTGTCAAGGTGGTATGGCGTGAACGTCTCGTTTGATGACACGAGCAAGATGCAGCTGCGTTTGCACTTCGTTGTCGAGCGCAGCAAGAGCCTGCGCGAAGCCATCGCAAACCTCAATGCCCTGGGCGTTGTCCATGCCGAGGTGGATGGCAATATGGTCATCATTAATTAAAAAATGTTAAAATTATGAATCTGAAGCGGAGTCTTGTACCCCGCTTATTTTTTCTCAGTATTAAGGACAGAATAAGTTGAATCTTAAACTAAATCTGTATTTCAAATGAACAAGAGAAAACTCGTCGCATTGTTGTGCCTGCTGATACTGCCTTTGGCGGTGCTGGCACAGGGGCAGAAGGTGACTCTCAAGGTCAGCCAGACGCCGTTGCCCAACGCTTTCAGGCAAGTGGAGCAACAATCAGGTTATTACAAGATCAATTATCCCTACGAGGCTGTCAAGGATTACAAGGTGACAGTCGATGTGACTAACGCCACCGCTCCCGATGCGGTTAAGGCACTCATCAAGGGCCTGCCACTGACCAGTAAAGTTGACGGCCGCTTCATCCAGGTTTCCAAGAGCAGAAACCGCGCTGATGCCGATGTCCCCAAGCGTACGGTCAAGGGCCAAGTTGTGGATGCCGATGGTGAACCGCTCATCGGTGTTACCGTGCGTGTCTCGGGCACCGACATCGGCACCGTGACTGACATGGACGGTAACTATATGCTGGAGGGTGTTGATCCCAACAGCACGCTCGTGTATTCCTACATCGGCAAGAAGACC
>CACYAW010000078.1 GCA_902772455.1 uncultured Bacteroidales bacterium | reverse complement strand
GGCGTGTACCGTAGTTCAACAGGTCGAGGAGATCTGCGACAAGCACGGCAACAAGCCCGGTGAATTGATCAATGTGCTGCACGAGTGCCAGGCATTGCATGGCTACCTCCCCGAGGAGATGCAACGCATCATCGCCCGCAAGTTGGGCGTGCCCGCTTCCAAGGTTTATGGCGTGGTGACGTTCTACTCGTTTTTCACCATGACCCCCAAGGGCAAGCACCCCATTTCAGTATGCCTGGGTACCGCATGCTATGTGCGCGGTTCCGAGCGTCTGCCGAGGTAGGCGAGACCACCCCCGACGGCAAGTTCTCGCTCGACTGCCTGCGCTGCGTGGGCGCCTGCGGTCTTGCACCCGTTGTCATGATCGGTGAGCACGTCTATGGCCGTCTCGACGTCAAGGACGTTCGCCAGATCCTCGAAAACGTTGCTAGCCAAGATTGATCCTTAACGATCACTCGATAATAAAAGGACAGGAGACCATCTGAAGGCCTCCTGTCTTTTTTATTCATAGATTTATATTTTAATAATTCCTTTTATTGCAAAATCGGTAAAATATCCGTAATTTTGTAGATTGAATTGGACTTACAACCAATATTAGACCTTTTTCGTGAATAATTAACCAGTTAATTGTCAATGGATTCTCAACATAACGCAATACCGCACAAGACAAATGACGAAGTACAATCAAACAATGCCTCGGAGGCATACGGTTTGATTGCAAACAGCCACATCCAGGTACTGTGCTGCTGCGGCTCATCCTGCTATGAGTCGGGCAGCCTGAAAATCATTGACAATTTTATTCGCGTCATTGCTGAATACGGTTTGGGTAGCCGTGTTGACGTGGTGGCAACGGGTTGCTTCGGTTTTTGTGCCAAGGGCCCCATCGTCAGGATCATGCCCGACAACACGACCTACGTCCAGGTGCATCCCGAGGACGTGGAGGATATTGTCAAGACGCACATTATCGATGGCCGTCTGCTTGAAGAACGTCTGCAATATGTGGACTTCACTGCCCATCAGCTGATGGATGATTCCAAGCATTGGAGCTCCTATCCCAAACAGCTGTCGATGGACGCCATGTTGCATGACTACATCTACGAGATTGGCGGCAAGAAGTTCCTGTCGGTGATGTCCTATAAGATCGATGCCGACAAGTGCAAGGGTTGCGGTGCATGCAAGCGCGGTTGCTCCAGCCAAGCCATTGTGGGCGACCTGCGTCATCCTCATGTGGTCAATCCCTATAAATGCACCTGCTGCGGCCATTGCACGACCAAGTGCAAGTTTGACGCCATCCACGGTCCTGTGGGCGCCCTGAGCGAACGCAACTATGTCGAGGACCTGCTTGTGGATGTGGCTGATCCTGACAAGATTGTCGTGGCGCAGACGGCTCCCGCGGTGCGCTATGCGCTGGGCGAGGAATTTGGTATGCCACCGGGCACTATCGTCACGGGCAAGATGATCACGGCCCTGCGCAAGGTGGGCGTGGACTATGTGTTCGATACCGACTTCGGTGCCGACATCACCATCATGGAGGAGGCTGCCGAGATTGTGGATCGCCTGCGCAAATTCATCGCTGGCGACAAGACGGTGCGCATCCCCATCACCACCTCGTGCTGCCCGGCATGGGTCAACTTCTTCGAGAACGATTATCCCGACCTGCGCGAGTATCCTTCGACCTGCAAGTCGCCTGCCCAGATGCTGGGCGCTGTGCTCAAGAGCTATTGGGCCGAGCGCATGGGCATTCCCCGCGACAAGCTGGTGGTCGTTTCGGTGATGCCGTGCCTGTCCAAGAAATATGAATGTGCCCGCGACGAGTTTATCACCGACGGCAATCCCGATGTGGACTACTCGATTACTACTATCGAGTTGGCCGAACTGATCAAGCGCATGAACCTTGACTTTGACGGGTTGCAGGACGGCGAGTTCGATATGCCGTTAGGCGACTCCAGTGGCGCCGGTGCCATCTTCGGCACGACGGGTGGTGTGATGGAGGCTGCTTTGCGCACGGTGTATGAGGAATTCACCGGACAAGAACTGGCACATGTCGAGTTTGAGCAGGTACGTGGTCTGGACGGTATCCATGAAGCCGTCATCGACCTTAACGGCTTTGAACTGAAGGTATGCGTAGTCAACACGTTAGCTAATGCCCGCATCGTCATGGACAAACTGCGTGCTGGTGAAATAGAATATCATGTTATTGAGGTGATGGCATGTCCCGGTGGTTGCATCGGCGGCACGGGACAACCTTACCATCATGGAGATATCGAGGTCATCAAGGCGCGTCAGCGGGCCATTTACAGCGAGGACGTCGGCAAGAAACTGCGCAAGAGCCACGAGAACCCCGTCATCCTGCGCCTCTATAGGGAGTTCTTGGGTGAGCCCCTCAAGGGAAAAGCCCACGAAATCCTCCACACCAAGTACCGCGACAAATCCATCCTCTAAAGTTGCGACACTGCAGTTGGGACACTGCAGTTGGCCCTATGACTGTATGTCTCAACTATAAGAGGCTGTTGCAAAGCCCATTTGGCTCTACTATGAATCGGCCTGCGTCCGAAAAATTAAACAAAATTTAGTATATAACTGAATTAGAACAAATATTTATTTTAATTTTATTTATAATTTTGTTTAATTTCCCGAGCGAAGCTCGGTTAAAGCTTTTAGACGTTAGTTTTGCGACGGTTTCTGAATAGTACCGATGGGCCATTGCCTCCATTAAAACAGCGACACCCGTCTAAGGTAACGACACTTTCCCTAATATTCCTTTGACATGGGCGATGGTGATGCCGTAGTTGGTCATCGGGACGCCCTGGGCGCGGCATTGCTCCTCGCGCTGGAGCATGAAGCGGCGGTTAAACATGCAGCCGCCGCAGTGGATAACCAGGTCATAGCCTGTCAAATCCTTGGGGAAGTCCTTACCCGCCACGATATCGATTTTCAAGCCTTGCCCAACACGTTTGCGCAGCATGCGGGGTATCTTATCGCGCCCGATATCTTCGGCCAGCGGGGCATGTGTGCAAGCTTCGGCAATGAGCACGCGTGATTGCTCGGTCAGGCGGTCGATGGCGGGAGCACTCTCGACAAAATAGCCTATATCGCCCTTGTGGGCCGCCATCAATACCGAAAAGGACGTGAGCAGGCTCTCGGCGGGCTTTTTCTTTTCTACGATGTCAAACACCTGCGAGTCAGTGATGATGAGGTGGGGCGGCTCGTTGAGAGCGGCTAGCGTGCGGTCGATGTCTTCGGTTGTGCAGCACACGGCGATACAGCGTTTTTCCATCAGGTCGCGCAGGGTTTGAACCTGCGGCAGGATGAGCCGGCCCTTGGGTGCCTGCGGATCCTGTGGCATGACCAGCAGCACGGTGTCGCCCGCTTGGGCAAGCTTGCCCGTGAGCGATTGATTGCCGCTTTCGGGCATCAGTCCAGCGAGAGTTTTCCGCAACAAGTCAAGTCCCGTTCCCTTCATCGCGCTGACGGGAATGACGTCACACCCCAGCCGTTTGGCGATATCGCTGAGTAGGGTAGAGGGGACCACGTTCATCAGGTCCACCTTATTTAATACGGCAACATAGGGCACGTTGGCCTGTTTGAGCAGCCCTGCCCATGCCGCCTCGTCGTCGAGCGAGGCGCCATCGGTAACAAGAATGGCGATGTCTGCTTGCTTGATGATCTCACGGGTGCGCTCGGTGCGCAGGTCGCCCACCTTGCCTGTGTCGTCAAAACCAGCTGTGTCAATCAGTACGCAGGGGCCGAGCGGCAGAATTTCCATCGACTTAATGACTGGGTCGGTCGTGGTGCCCGCCATGTCGCTCACAATGGCAATCTGCTGCCCCGTGAGCGCATTGATGAGCGACGACTTGCCCACATTGCGCCGCCCAAACAACGCAATGTGCACCCTCTCACTCTGCGGCGCCCTATTAAAAGCATTGTCTTTCTCAATCATGAATGATATGCTTTTGAATTGATGAATTCTTGAATATCCACCTCGATGGGCGTGTATTCCACATTTTTAAGTTTAAGCCCAGGATTTTTTTCGAGCACTTCACGCGCTTTGACCCAAATGGGATTGCCTTGCGGGTCTTCCATTACAACGATCCCGTCATGCAAGGCCTCTTCGGTAATCATGTCGAGCACAGCCTGATTGCAGCACTCAATAAATTGCTTATTCTGTTCAGAAAGATAAGGAGCGGTATTCTCCATAATGATTGAGCTATCAAACAAGTTACAGGTATCACCTTTTTTGCCGGTTGCCAACAATACGTAAGCGTTGCCCTCGAAACGGTATATATCCCAATGATCAACAATAGGCATGAAAATCTCTTTCAGATTCTTCAACCCTCGATGATACCTGCGAATTACCACATCGTCAGGAACATGATGCCCGCCATTTTTCACGCGGTGGGCAATACGGCGAATAGCAATTTGAGGTGAGGGTAAATAGAAGAACACTAACTCCACTTGGTAGCCTTTGGCTTGAGCTTGCAGCACAAGATTGCGGTATGCGCGTGTCGAAAGGGTGGTTTCGATAGCAAATGTCACATCCTGGTTGAGCAATTCCTGAATGCGTTCCAGCATGAGCCTGCCAGCTTGAAAAGAAACACTCTGCGGGTCTAAGGGAGAAAGGCCATAGGCGATTTCATCGGCATTCACCCACTGTCGGCATTCAAAAATTGACGGCAGGAATCGCTTCGACGCTGTGGTCTTCCCAGCTCCGTTGCAACCGGCAATAATATATAACCGTTTTTCTGCCATTATCTCAAACAACTAAAAACCAGGAACAACGATGACAATATAAGGTTGTTTGAGTTGTTGATCGTTGTTCCTGTTGTTTTGAAAAATCAGAAGTAGAAGTCGCGCTGGCCGGCGGCGATGTCCTTGATGTGCTGGGTGGCGATTTCGCGTACACGCTCATTGGTCATCTTGGCCAGTTCCTTTTCAATGAGGGCGTTGCCCTTGGCGACGGTGTCCTCGCTGGCAAAGTCCATGAGGTACTCCTTGAGCGTCATCAGCGCGTTGGGCGTGCAGATGTCACCGATCTTGCCGGCCTTGCACAAGGCCATGAAGCGGTCGCCCGTGCGGCCCGAACGGTAGCAGGCGGTGCAGAAGCTGGGCAGGTAGCCGATGGACAGCAGCCAATTGATGACCTCGTCGAGGGTGCGCGTGTCGCTCACGTCGAACTGGGCCGTCTCGTCATGGCGCTCGACGGTGGTGTAACCGCCCACGCTGGTGCGGCTGCCGCCGCTGATTTGTGACACGCCCAGGTCAAGCACCTTGGCGCGGACGCTCTGGCTCTCGCGGGTGGAGATGATCATGCCGGTATAGGGCACGGCCAAGCGGATGACGGCGATGATGCGGCAGAAGATGTCGTCTGGCAGCACGTCGGGGAATTCGTCGAGGGAGATGTCCTCGGCTGGGCAGATGCGAGGCACGCTGATGGTGTGCGGACCCACACCGAATTTGGCTTCCAGGTGCTCGGCATGCATCAGCAGGCCCACGAAGTCATAGCGGTAGGTCGTCAGGCCGTACAACACGCCGATGCCCACATCATCACAACCGCCCATTTGGGCGCGGTCCATGGCCTCGGTGTGGTAGCAGTAGTTGCTCTTGGGACCCGTGGGATGCAGAGCCTCGTAGTTCTTGCGGTTATAGGTCTCCTGGAACAGGATATAGGTGCCGATGCCTGCGGCCTTCAGTTTCTCGTAGGCCTCGACCTCGGTAGCGGCGATATTCACGTTCAGGCGGCGGATCTCGCCGTTGCCCACCTTGGTGTTATAGATAGTGTGGATAGACTCCAGGATGTACTCCAGCGGGTTCATCACGGGATGTTCACCAGCCTCCAGGGCGATGCGCTTGTGACCCATCTTGACCAGAGCCTCGACCTCGGCACGGATTTCGTCCTGGGACAGTTTCTTGCGCGGGATGGTCTTGTTCTTGGCGTGGTAGGGGCAGTAAACGCAGCCGTTGATGCAGTAGTTGGACAGATACAGCGGAGCAAACATCACGATGCGGTTGCCGTAGAAGCGACGCTTCACGTCCTTGGCCAGTTGCTCGTAACGCTCGATCAGGTCGGGCTGGTCGCAGTCGAGCAGCACGGCAGCTTCGCGGTGTGTTAAGCCCTTGCACAGGGCAGCCTTATCGATAATTTCCTCTATCAGAGCACGATTGCTCTTGTTCTTTTCAGCGTACGCTAGGGTGTCTAGTATTTCGCTATCGTCGATAAATTCATCGGCGTGGTTAGACTTGACGTTGTACATGATATTATTGTCGTTATTAGTTGTTACAATCTGCAAATATAATAAAAACAAATGACCTGTTGGCCACTTGTTGCTAAAAAAAAGATAAAAAATCAAATCTCGCTTGCCGTCCTGTTCATTTGCACTATCTTTGCCGAATATTTGGCAAACGGATAGCATTGACGACGAGAAGTCTCCATATTATCCTGTATATGGTAGCGGCATGCGTGCTGTTGCCTGCTTTGTCGCATGGTCAGGTCATCACGGGTAACGCCCTGGACCTGAACCAGGCGGTTGATTCTGTCATTAATGCCCAGGGCGACACGGCAGTACGCACCTCTAGAGGACCCGTTGGCAAAGATACCAGCCGCTTTGTGCTGGAGCGGGTGGACCTGGACCATGTCGTCCAGTTCAATGCCAAGGACAGCATCATCCTTTTTGGCCGCAATCATGCGGTGATGTATGGCGGCAGCAAGATCCAGTATGGCGATATCGACATGAGCGCCTCGCAGATCAGCATGGACATGGACAGCAGCCAAGTGCAGGCCATCGGTGTCCCCGACAGTGTGGGTGACCTGGTGGGCAATCCTGTGTTCAAGGACAACAGCGGCGAGTATGAGTCCAGGGTGATGAAATACAACTTCAAGACCAAGCGGGGTTATATAACCGACATTGTTACCGAGCAGGGTGAGGGATTTCTCACCGGTGGCATTACCAAAAAGACCGAGGACGACTACTATTACATCAAGGACGGACGCTACACGACCTGTGACGATCATGAGCATCCCCACTTCTACTTCCAGCTGACCAAGGCTAAGGTCAAGCCCAAGAAAAACGTGGTCACTGGTCCCGCCTTTATGGTGCTGGAAGACTTGCCGTTGCCCATTGCCGTGCCCTTTGGATATTTCCCCTTCAGCGAGAAGTACCAGAGCGGTATCCTGGTGCCCACCTTCGGTGAGGACTACAACCGCGGTTTCTATCTGCGCAATGGCGGTTATTATCTGGCGCTGGGACAGTATGCCGACCTGGCTTTGACGGGCGAAATCTACACCCGTGGCTCATGGGGCCTATCGGCACAGTCCTCTTATTCCAAGCGGTACAAGTATTCCGGATCGTTCAATATCAATTACCTCACCACGGTGACGGGCGAGAAAGGTGATCCTGACTACAATAAAATGAAAAACTTCCAGGTGCAGTGGAGCCACAGCCAGAATCAGAAAGCCAACCCTTATCTGACATTTTCGGCCAGCGTGAATTTTTCCACTTCGGGCTATGCGCGCAATAGTCTCAACACCTATTATACAAGTGCGTTCACCGAGAACACCAAGAGCAGTACGGTCAATTTGACCTACAAGATTCCCAATAGCAAGTGGTCGATCTCGACAACCGCCAACATCTCGCAGCGCACCGCCGACTCCACGCTAACGGTGTCGTTCCCCAACCTGACGATCAACATGAGCCAGACCGCCCCCTTCAAGCGCAAACGCGTCGTTGGCGATGAACGGTGGTATGAGAAAATCAAGGTGAGCTACAATGGCAAGTTCCAGAACTCGTTGACGGCCAAGCAGGACGAATTCCTGCACAAGAGTCTGGTCAAGGACTGGCGCAACGGCATGAGCCACAGCTTGCCGGTCCAGGCCACGTTCAATGTGATGAAGTACTTCAACATCACGCCCAACTTGACCATCAACGACCGTATGTATACCAGCAAGATACGCCAGCAGTGGGATCCCAACGCCAGCGCGGTCGTCAGGGACACGACCTACGGGTTCTATAACATTTTTGACTTCAGCTTCAGCGTCTCGCTGAGTACTAAGATTTATGGCTTCTTCAAGCCGTTGAAGTTCCTGGGCAAGCTGAGCGAAAAACTGCAGATGGTGCGCCACGTGATGACGCCCAATATTTCTTTCTCGGCATCGCCCGACTTTGGCGCTCCCTTCTGGGGCTATTACGGCAACTTGGACTATGTGGATAATAAAGGTGTCCACCACAACAACCGCTACAGCTATTTTCAGCATGGCCTCTATGGCAGCGCCCCTAACGGCAAGTCGGGTACCATAACATTCAATATCGCCAACAACCTGGAAGCCAAAGTCAAGAGCGAGAACGACAGCACGGGATTCAAGAAAATCTCGCTTATCGAGAATTTAACCTTGAGCCAGTCTTGCAACCTGGCTGCCGATTCGCTGAAGTGGAGTAACCTCAACACCAGCATCATGTTGCGCTTGACCAGAGGCTTCAACCTCAACCTGAGCGCTACCTGGGATGTTTACAAGTATGCCCTTAACGAGGCGGGGACCCCTGTCAGGATCAACAAGTTGCGCCTGTTTAACGGTGGCGGTTGGGGACGACTGTCCAGCACGGGCACATCCTTCTCCTACACGTTCAACAACGACACCTTCAAGCGCAAGAAGGACAAGCAAGCCGACGATAAGAAACAGCCCGAGAAACGCTCGAACAACGAGCAGGGCGACGATGAGGACCAAAAGGACCAGGGCGGCGGGCCGACCACCGACCTGGAGCTCATCGACGGCTATGCCAAGTGGGACTGCCCGTGGAGTCTTACGGTGAATTATTCATTGTCCTATGGTTACGGCTCGTTCAACTACAAGAAACTCGAGTATAATGGCCGCTGGACCCAGAACCTGAGTCTTAACGCCAACATCCGTCCCACCAAGAACTGGTCTTTCACGGCATCGGCAAGCTACAATTTCGACACCCACAAGATCGCCTATATGAATTGCAGCATCTCGCGACAGATGCACTGCTTCGAAATGAGTGCGAGCTTTGTTCCCGTGGGTCCTTACAAGAGCTACAACTTCCACATCGCCGTCAAGTCGTCCATCCTGCAGGATGTGAAGTATGACAAGCACTCCAGCTTCAACAATGGCGTCACTTGGTATTAAATATCGCCTGTTGGCTCTGCCCCTGTTGCTCAGTGTGGCTTTTTCGCTGGCAGCACAGCATCTGCAAGAGGGCGACCTGCTGTTTGCTTGCAGCGTGGAGCCCAATGCCATTACCCAAGTGACCACTGGCGTGGACGCGTTACCCATCGACCATGTGGCTGTGGTGCACCACATTGGCGGTGACTCAGGACTGCTCTATGTTATCGAAGCCGTCAAGCCCGTTGTGCGGCTCACGCCCATCCAGGAATTTCTGGATGAAAACGGTACGGTGCTCATCGGCAGGATAAATGGCGACGACCTTGATATCAAGAAGTCAATCCGTCGTTGCCTGGCCATGGTGGGCAAGCCCTATGATGACCTCTATCTGCCCGGCGACAGCGCACTGTATTGCAGCGAACTTGTCCAGATGAATTATGTTACCGCCGCTGGAGCACTGGTTTTTGACACGGTTCCCATGTCGTTCCATGACTCAACAGGTCAGGTGACCGACTATTGGCGCGATTTCTATTCACAGCGTGGCATGGATGTGCCCGAGGGTGCTCCCGGCACCAATCCTGGCGAACTCTCCCGCCGTCCTCAAGTCACGATTGTCGGAAAATATCCCATACAGCTATGATTTTCTTTTTCTCAGGAACGGGCAACACCCGTTTCATCGCGTCACGTCTTGCCGAAGCCACTGGAGACCATATCGTTTCGATTGCCCAGGCGATGGTCGATGGCAAGTTTGACTACTGTCTTGAAGCGGGTGAGCGCATCGGCTTCTGTTTCCCCATTCACGGCTGGCGTCCCCCTTTCATCGTCCGCGATTTTGTCAGGCGTTTGTCACTTCAGGGTTATGTTGCTGGCACCTATTGCTATGCTTTTGCCACTTGCGGCGATGATGTGGGATTGACCTATGACTATCTGACCGAGGACCTGCAATCGGTGGGCATCAGGCTCGACAGCATGTTTTCGGTAATCATGCCCGAGACCTATAATTTCCCTTTTATTGACCAGATAGATACGCCACAGAATGCCAAGCGCAAGATTGCTGCCGCTAGCCAGAGGCTGCCGAAGATGATACCTGCCATTGTCAACCGCGAGCGGGGTGTGATGGACATCAACAAGAGCCGTTGGCCGCGCATCAACAGCAAACTGCTGGGCGCTTTCTTCCTCAAGCACTGGGTGACCGACTCCAAGTTCACTGTCGATGCCGGCGCATGCCTGCGTTGTGGCAAGTGCCGCGAAGTGTGCCCTGTGGGCAACATTTCATGTAGCGATGACGGCGTGCCGCAGTGGCAGCACAACCACTTGTGTACCACCTGTTTTTCCTGCTATCACCACTGTCCCGCCCATGCCATCGATTTCGCTGGCAGGACGCGGGGCAAACGTCAGTACTTTTTTACACTCGGCCCTTCTTCAAGCATCACAGCAAGAAAAAACTAACGACTAACAGCTGACAACTAAAAACTTTTTACTACTTTTGTAAGTTTTAACTGAATTACCTCCCGTTTTGGGTACTATCATATCCATATTGATTGGTTGTGTGTCGATAGGTATCTTCCTGTCGGCACCCATGGGACCTATAGGCATCCTGTGCATCCAGCGTACCCTTAACAATGGCCGTCATTCGGGCTTTTTTACTGGCGTTGGGGCCGCGGCAAGCGATTTGTTCTATTGCCTGCTTGTTGGGCTGGGCATCTCTTTCGTGACCGATTTTATCGCCGATCATGTCAATATCCTGCAGATTGTGGGCAGCATCATCCTGATTGTCTATGCCATCTACATGATCGTTCACAACCCCGTCAGCCAAATCAAGGAGAGCATCGACCCGCGTAACGACAAGTGGCGGGACATGGTGACTGGTTTCCTGTTCACCTTGAGCAATCCGCTCATCATGTTCCTGATTATCCCCTTGTTCGCGCGATTCAACTTCCCACTGCCCGAGTACAGGTGGTATCACATCATCCTCGGCTATGCCTCGATTGTGCTGGGAGCGCTGTTATGGTGGGCCGTCATCACCTTCTTTGTCAACAAGGTGCGCACCCACTTCAACATCCGCTCGATGTGGCTCATTAACCGCATCATCGGCTCCATCATCCTCATCCTCTCCATCTACGGCCTCGTCACCGGCGTCATCGCCACCCTCCAGCAATACCACATCATCTAATTGATGCTCAATTCATCCGCTTTGTAGAGACGCAAAATCTTGCGTCTCGCTACCCTGTGGGCGACACAATCAAGAAAACTCCATGGTTGTGCGGCAAGTCAATCCGCAAAACCATGGAGTCAGTATCCTGTTATTCTAACGAAAAACTATTTTTTCATCAGGCCACTTTTCATTAGACCATCATTCATAAAAATGTACTCGAACGGTTCAACACGTTCAAATGGTACGGCGAGGGTGTTCCACATCGTGTGATATTCAAAACTATT